>NZ_JBMDKC010000149.1:0-9100 GCF_057809515.1 Bacillus sp. FG16 | reverse complement strand
CTTCTGGCTCCTTCGGCTCTTTCGGGTCTTCCGGTTTCACTTCTGGTTCCTTCGGGTCTTTCGGGTCTTCCGGTTTCACTTCTGGTTCCTTCGGATCTTTCGGATCCTCTGGTTTCACTTCTGGTTCCTTCGGGTCTTTCGGGTCTTTCGGGTCTTCCGGTTTCACTTCTGGTTCTTTCGGATCTTCCGGTTTCACTTCTGGTTCTTTCGGATCTTCCGGTATCTTAAAATCTTCTTTTGTTTTCGGTAAAATTGTAACTGTAGGCTCAAGTGGTGGATTTATTCTATCGTCCACTATCGCTCTATTTGTTATCCCTTTACTTGGTGCTGCTTTTACCTTCGCTTTAAAAATAATACTACGTTCTTTCGTATCTGTAATTTCTAGATACTTCGCTATTACTTTTCCAAATTCCATTTTTAACTCTACTGGATTTGGTTCAGCCCCTTCAAATCGAATACTATCTTGCACGTACTCTAAACCGGCTGGAATTTCATCTTCTATCTTTACCTCAGCTAATTTTCCGTTTTCTACCGTATTTTCAAAGCTAATTCGGTATTCGATTTCTTCTCCTAGCTTCGGTTCTTTATTACTTACTGTCTTCGTTGCTTTTACCTTACCATCTTTATATTCTGGCTTTATTGTCGCTGTCGGTTCCATAACTGGATGATTTGGATCATCTACGTGAATAATCGCTTTATTTGTTATTTCCTCTCCAACTTTTACTGATTCTTTTACCTTTACTTTAAAGATGATACTTCTTTCTTTCGTATCCATAATTTCTGGATACTTTACTGTTACTTTTCCATTCTCAACTTTAAGTTCTGTTGGTACAGGCTTATCACCTACAGCCTTCAGACTATCTTTCACATACTCTAAACCAGACGGAATTTCATCTTCAATCTTTACATCAACTAACTTCCCGCCATCTACTATGCCGTTAAAAGTAATTCGATATTCGATTTCTTCCCCTAGCTTTGGTTCATGATTACTTACTTCTTTCCTTGCCTCTAGTTTCCCATCTTTATATTGCGGTGTAATTGGTACAAGTGACTCAACCGGTGGATTTGTCGGATTATTATCATCCACAACCGCCTTGTTTATAATTTCTTTTCCTACTTGTACCGTTTCTTGTACTTTCGCTTTAAAGATGATACTTCTTTTTTTCGTATCCGTAATTTCTGGATACTTTGCTGTTACTTTTCCATTCTCAACTTTAAGTTCTACTGGATTTGGTTCCGGCCCATCAGACTTTATACTATCCTGTACGTATTCTAAACCGGCTGGAATTTCATCTTCTACCTTTACCTCAGTTAGTTTTCCGTTCTCTACCGTATTTTCAAAGCTAATTCGATATTCTACTTCTTCTCCTAACTTCGGTTCATGATTACTTACTGTTTTTTCTGCTTGTAATGCACCATCTTTATGTTGAGGCTGTATAGCGACATTCGGTTTCTCTGGTGGGTTTATTGTATCTTCCACAACCGCCGTATTCACAATCGCTTCGCCAATTTTAGCTTTATCTTTCACTTTTACTTTAAAGACGATGCTTCTTTCTTTCATGTCCGTAATTTCTGGATATTCTGCGAGTACTGTGCCGTTTTTCACTTTCACATACAACGGTTTCGGATTCTCTCCCTCGGCTCTTTCACTACCTTCTACAAACTCTAAACTGTTTGGTAATTCATCCTTAATTTTCACCTTCGCTACTTTTCCATGCTCTACTACGTTACGGAACGTAATTCGATACTCTACTTCTTCTCCTAATTTTGGAGCTGGATTATTTACTGTTTTCTCAGCTTTTAGTTTTCCGTCCTTATACTCCGGCGTAATAATCGCTTCTGGTTTTTGCGGCGGATTCTTCGGATTATCCTCATCCACAATTGCCGTATTCACGATTTTCTTACCGACTTTTACTGCTTCCGTTACTTTTACCTTAAAGCGAATACTACGCTCAGCTGTATCAGTAATATTTTCATACTTCGCACTAACCTTACCAGCTTCTTCTTTTAACTCTACTGGCGCTGGCTCATTACCTTCTGATTTTAAACTATCCTTCACATACTCTAAGCCAGTTGGTAATTGATCCTCAATTTTCACTTCTGCTAGTTTTCCGTTTTCTACCGTATTTTTAAAACTAATTCGGTACTCTACTTCTTCTCCTAGCTTTGGATCTTTTTTGCTTACCTTTTTATTAGCTTTAAATTTACCAGCTTTATGCTGCGGTGTAATATCTACTTCCGGTCGCTCTGGTGGATTTTTTGTATCATCAACAATTGCTTTATTTACAATTGCTTTGTCCACTTCAACAGAATCTTTCACCTTCACTTTAAAGATAATACTTCTTTCTTTCATGTCAGTGATATTTTCATACTTCGCACTAACCTTACCAGCTTCTTCTTTCAACTCTACTGGGGCTGGCTTATCACCTTCTGCTTTTAGACTATCTTTCACATACTCTAAACCAGACGGAATTTCATCCTCAATTTTCACCTCTGCCAGCTGTCCATCTTTCACCGTATTATTAAATGAAATTCGGTATTCGATTTCTTCCCCTAGCTTCGGTTTATGATTATTCACCTTTTTATGAGCAGCAATTTTACCGTCTTTATATTGCGGTGTAATTTTCGCTGTTGGTTCAGTTATAGGGTGGTTCGGATCATCAACATGGATAATTGCCTTATTTGTAATGTCCTTCCCTATTGCAACTGAATCTTTCACCTTCACTTTAAAAACGATACTTCTTTCTTTCGTATCTGTAATCTCAGGATACTTTGCCATTACCTTACCGTTTTCAAATTTCAATTCCACTGGATCTGGCTTAGAACCTTCTGCTTTTACACTATCTTTCACATACTCTAATCCATTTGGTAAATCATCTTCTATTATTACCTCTGTTAGCTTTCCATGTTCTACCGTATTTTTAAAGCTGATTCGGTATTCCACTTCTTCTCCTAACTTCGGCGTTTCATTATTTACCATCTTTTTCGCTTCAAGTTTTCCAGCTTTATACTGAGGAATAATTTCCGCTGTCGGATTAACTGGCTTATTTTGCGAATCATCAATAGTTGCTTTATTAATGATTTTTTTACCGACTTTTACTTCTTCTTTTACTTTCACTTTAAAAACGATACTTCTTTCTTCTGTATCCATAATTTCTGGATATTTTGCCATTACCTTACCGTTTTCAAATTTCAGCTCTACTGAATCTGTTCCGGTACCTTCTGCTTTCAAACTATTTTCTACATACTCTAAACCTTCTGGTAAAGTATCCTCTATTGTCACGTCTGTTAGCTTTCCGTTCTTTACCGTATTTTTCATACTAATTCGGTATTCTACTTCTTCTCCTAACTTCGGTGTTTCATTATTTACGATTTTCTTCGCTTTAATTTTTCCATCTTTATGTAATGGTGTAATTTTCGCTTCTGGTTCTTTCGGATGTTTCATATCATCAACAATTGCCTTATTGATGATTTCCTTACCCACTTCCGCTTCTTCCTTCACCTTTACCTTAAAGACAATACTTCTTTCTTTCATATCCGTAATATTTTCGTATTCAGCAATAACTTTTCCATCTTTCACACTTAACTTTAATGGAGCTGGTTTATCACCTTCAGCCTTTTCACTGCCTTTTACATACTCTAAACCGTTAGGAATTGTATCCTCTATCGTTACCTTTTCTAGTTTTCCGTTTTCTACCGTATTTTTAAAGCTAATTCGGTATTCTACTTCTTCTCCTAGTTTTGGTGATGGATTATCTACTGTCTTCTTCGAATCAATTATTCCATCCTTATATTGCGGAGTAATTCTTTCTTCCGGCTCAATCGGTGGATTTTTCGTATCATCAACAATTGCTTTATTGACAATCTCTTTATCTACTTTTGCTTCTTCCTTCACCTTTACTTTAAAGACGATACTTCTTTCTTTCATATCCATAATATCGATATACTTAGCTTTGACTATCCCATTTTCAACAGCTAATTCTACTGGTCCAGGTGCTTCTCCTTCAGCCTTGATGCTATTTTCTACATATTCAAGACCTTTTGGAATTGTATCTTCCACTCGCACCTCTTCTAGTTTTCCGTTCTCAACCGTATTATGAAAACTAATGCGGTACTCGATTTCCTCACCTAGCTTTGGTTTCTTATTATTAACTACCTTTGTAGCAGCAATTTCACCTTTTTTACTTTGTGGTGTAATAACAACCTTTGATTCAACAGGCTCATTTTTCGGATCTTTTGCAATTGCTTTATTTACAATTGCCTCCCCTACTTTTGCCGAATCTTTTACTTTCACTTTAAAAACAATACTTCTTTTTTCTGTATCCATAATTTCTGGATACTTTGCCATTACTTTTCCGTCTTCCACTTTTAGTTCTACTGGCTCTGGTTTTATGCCTTCAGCTTTCAAACTATCTTTCACGTATTCAACACCTTTAGGTAATGTATCTTCTACTAGCACCTTTTCTAGTTTTCCATTTTCTACCGTATTATAAAATGTAATTCGGTATTCCACTTCTTCTCCTAGTTTTGGTGTTTGATTCGTTACGCTTTTTTCTACATCCACTTTACCGTATTTATAATCCGGCGTAATCTTTTCTTCTGGATGCTCAGATTGTCCATTTGGCTCACTCACAACCGCTTTATTAACAATCGTTTCTCCCGCTTTTGCCTCTTCTTTTACTTTCACTTTAAAGGCAATGCTTCGCTCTTTTGTATCCGTAATCTCTGGATATTTTGCTATTACCTTACCATTTTCTACTTTTAACTCTACTGGATTTGGTTCAGCACCTTCAGCTCGCTCACTACCTTGAACAAATTCTAAGTTAGCTGGAATTTCATCTTCTATTGTAACTGCATCTAGTTTTCCGTTTTCCACCGTATTTTTGAAGCTAATTTGATATTCAACTTCTTCTCCTAGCTTCGGCTTCTTATTTGTTGCTTTTTTCTTTGCAGCAATTTTACCGGCCTTATGCTGTGGTGTAATCTTCTCTTCTAGATCCTTTGGTGGATTTGTTTTATCACTAACGGTTGCTTTGTTAACAATTTCTTCACCAATTTTTGCAGTTTCTTTTACTTTTGTTTTAAAGACGATACTTCTTTCTTCCATATCCATAATTTCTGGATACTTTGCAATTACTTTGCCATTTTCAAACTTCAGCTCTACTGGATCTGGTTTTATACCTTCGGCTTTCAAGCTATCTTTCACGTATTCAAGACTACTTGGTAATTCATCTTCAATCGTCAATACATCTAGACGTCCATCTTTCACCTTATTTTTAAATGTAATACGATACTCTACCTCATCACCTAGCTTCGGTGTTTTATTAGAAGCTATTTTTCTCGCCTCTATTTCTCCCGGAACTTCTTTTGGCAGCGTAACCGTAACATTTGCATCATCTGCAGTCTCATAATTTACCTCGGTACTATCTTTTCCCTTTACAGCAACGATATTTTTTATTGTTGTATCTGATTGTACAGAAGCTTTCACTTTTACTTTAAATGTAATAATGGTACTTTCACCAGGCTTTAAAACACCGCCGTCTTTAGCATCTGCCCCTTCACCAATACGGAAATCAATTTGATTATTTACAAACTCTGCTTCATCGTCGCTTGCATTATCTGTTTTATTTCCTTTATTACTTCCAGAAACATATTGAATAGACCCCGGAACATACTCTAAACGATCATCTAATTTATCAAAACCTTTTACATTAGATACAGGCGCTTGGTTATTTTTCGTATCATTTTTCACTTCAATTTGATACGTAAACTCTTCACCGGCTTTAATTTCCTTAACTTCTTTACCAGCACTATCTAATGCCTTTTTATCAACTTGTAAGTTTGGAGCATTATGTTCTGTAACGAATGTAGCGTTATTTAATACGTAAATATCACCAGTACCACCATTTGCTCTAAAACGCATTTTTGCTTCTTTTAAATCATTTTTTACTTGAGTAGGTCCTTCAAGATGATACGTATGAATGTCAGTACTGAATGAATTTGTCCAATCCGGGTTATATCCTGGATATTTTTTTGTAACAAACTCGTTAGTACCGTCTACTTGTACTTCTGTCATAGACGAATCATTCGCATCATTATCTTTACCGTTAATATTTTTTATCTTTATATATCCAGCACCAAAATCATATTCTCCATAATCATATGCATATCCATCTTTCTCAGCTGGATCACCTTGCGATGAAAAATAACTAAATTTCGCCTTAAAAGCACCTTCTTTTGGTGTGTTTATTTTATTAACACTAATATCTGTCCAAGCTGTGCTTTTTTGAGAGACTAGCCCTTCCCAAATCTTCATGTCTTTTACTGTTTCTTTATAGTTTTCATAAACTAATATAAGATTCCAGTTACCCCAGTAATAGCCGCCACCTGCTACATCTTTAATTTGTGGCACATTCGCAACTGTCAACGTTTGAGAAATGCCTTGCTGTGCAATTACATTTGTTACATCTGCATACGCAACATAACCAGCACCACTACCTGAGTAATTAGAAATATAAGGTAGGTAATCCGCTTTTCGTATGCTATCAGCACTTACCTCTGCATATTCTTTATTTCCCATTTTCATTTTGACTGGTTGTCGTACATCATTATCACTAACTCTTTGATTAACATTTGTACTAGTTACAGTTCCCATTGCAGCTGTCCAAAACAAATACGCCTTTTTCACTTTACTTCCGGCAGGGATGTTAGGAAATGCACCTGTTGACGAATTAAAAGTACTATCATCGTTATCAACGTTCACAGTCATTTTATTCGTTTTATAACCCATACTTTGTCTTCCATAATGATCCGTAGTCAAACCAAGCGTCACATTACCAGTTTGTACTAAATTACCGGCAGTAATAATAGAATACAGTGGGTCTCCAAATCCTTGTTTATCTCCTGTTTGGATTTGAACCTTCGAAGCATTTTCTGATGCAGCTTGTACTTCTGCATCACTCTGCTTTACTGCTAAAGGTGATTGCTTTTTCTCTTCTTTTAGTTGCTCCTCAGCTTCAGATTGTTGTACCTTCTCTATTTCTGTTTTTTGTGTAGGTTTATTTTTATCTTCTACAGATACTTTTAATTTTCCATCTACTTCTTTAGTTTTTGAATCAGTTGTTGATCCGATAGCTTTCTTACTACTGTCAACCTCATCATCGGTATTAGCTTCCAACTTATCTTCAGAAGGAAGCCCTTCAACATCTACAGACATGCTCCCTATTTGTAGTTGATCCTTTTGCACACTAATTTTTTGCTTATACTCTTTATTAAAATGTTGTGCACGACGAGCTTTTATTAACACAGTCATTTTTTCATGTGATTTTAAATCTTGAATTTTAAGATTAGAAGAAAGAATCTTTCCTCCCTTATCTTTTTCCTCTACATAGAAATCCGCTACCTTATTTTCAGGTAACTTCTCTCCGTTTACTTTCACAGATTGCGAAGGGAACGTGATTTCATTCTCATTATTTTGTTTAATTACCAATTCTTGAATTGGTATATCTCCCGTATTTTCAATCGTATATTGAAATACGTGCTCCCTCTCCGCTACTTCTCCCTTATATATTTCAGCATTTACTTGCTCTGCCTTAATTTTCACATCATTTCCTTGTAACTCATCCCAGCTTTTTTTATTTATCTCTGTAGCAAAAGCACTGGGTGAAGGCAATATGATGGATAGGAGAAGTGTGATCATCGTTACGACATTAAAACACTTCAATACTTGCTTCATATTTTCTACCTTTCTCCTTTCTATATACTTGCTATCCGTCTACTTAATTTCAGTAACCCTTTCATTTAGTAGCCGGAGGCATAGCAATATATATCCACTCGCAACAATCCGCCCTACGAAAATGTATCGTTGAAATCCCAATTTCAACAATATAAATCTCATAGAATATTACTATTTCAATTTATCAAAAATAATATATATATCGGACACTTATACAAACCTTTACCATTTTTTAATATAGTAAAAACGCTCTACTGTATAGGTTTATATAACAGTTAAAGGATACATAAAAATCTTAACATACTCCCTAACCTATTCATACATACAATAGAATTTTTACCATTTTTTAGTTATTTCAGTTTGTTGTTTATGATTAAAATTTTCAAAAAACAATAACCGTTACATGTAAAAATATGTTACATTATAAAGGAACGTACGTTCTTATTTTGGAGGAGGAATTGTTAATGATAAACGAACCCATTATCGTAAAAAAAGAAGCTTTCCAAGCAATCGGCGTTTCGATTAAGACGACTAATGAAAAAGAGGCATCTACTCAAGGAAACATTCCCGAGCTTTGGAACCGATACTTTCAAGAACAAATGATGCATCACATCCCAAATCAACAAACGAAAGAAACATTCGCTTTCTACTCAAACTACGAATCAGATGAAACCGGTACATATACATTTACAATCGGTATGCCCGTTTCTTCATTAGAAGACGTTCCTGAAAATATGACAACTTTAACAATACCTGCCGCTACGTATGCGGTATTTACAACGAGAAAGGGACCAGTTGCTGAAGTCGTTTGCGAAGCTTGGGAATATATTTGGCAATGGTCGAAAGAAAATAAACGTGCCTTCACAACAGACTTTGAACTTTACGCCGAAAGAGCATTAGACCCAAATCATGCACAATTGGATATTTATATTGCGTTAGCCTAAAAAAAGATGCCCATTCGGCATCTTTTTTTGTCGTTAAATAGCTACTGGGCAAATCCATTATTATTGTCTACAATGAGAAAGTGCAGTATAGAAATATTAGAAACTGTATAAAGTGAAACTATACTCAGCGGAGGGCATCTCCCATTGAGTATTAGCCCTCATCAATCGGGCGTTTACTGGTTTTTCAGTTTAAATTTGTCACATAGAAAGGAAGCAATATGGAGGAACTACAACAAAATAAAACTGCTTTAGAAGGAAGCGGAAAACCGTTATTAAAAAATACGAATTTCCTTTTTCTTTGGGCAGCTACTCTTTTTTCAAGCTTTGCTTTAGCCTTTTTTACTTTTTCACAAACGTGGTACATAGCACATGCCCATCAACTTAAGAAATAAGACTACCCCCAAGTGTCAAAAAACGTTAT
>NZ_JBMDKC010000148.1:0-9191 GCF_057809515.1 Bacillus sp. FG16 | reverse complement strand
GCTCACCTCTGTATTTTGCGTTGCACTTCTCTGTATTTTTGCTCTGCTGAAAACACAGTACTCCACTTCGTGTGAAAAAATATTTAAATAACATTATTGAACAAAATCATCGGTTTATCAAAAAACGTATTCGGAATATGCTTGGATTGAAATCATTGCAAACAGCTACAAAAATGATTGCTGGAATAGAAGCTCTGCATATGGTCAAAAAAGGACAGACTCTCCAAGGGGAGAAGTCTGTCCAAAGGCAAATATATCTTATCAATGAACTCTTTGGGTTAACAGCATAAAATTCAATTCCGCTAGGAATCTTTTGTTCTTTTTTCATATCCCACTATTTTTGCACCAGAACCTTAATTTTACATAGCAATCAAACTTTGTTTGTACTACAACAATTATTAACGACTCCGTAACATCTATCTTCTGATTTTAATTTGCTTAGAATTATTAAGAAAGTATAACATTTCTTTGCACTTAAGATGTGTAAAGAAGTTGAATCTCATTCAGAAGATCCGTTGCGAATAACATTTTACTAAACTCTATTTATTATAAAATTTTTGCTTGAGTATATACATCATCCCAAGAAACCTTCATATTTTTTAACTCTGCCTCTAAAAAAGCTGAATCTACACTACTAGAAGAACCCTCTATCGCATCAATTAATCCACTGATTTTCGCTTGTAATTTATACAAATTCGTGGTGAATTTTTCAAGTGGTCCGAGTAATCCTGGTGACGGAATCCATCCGTTTGACCCCTGAAAAACTTGTAAATGAGTTGCTAATTGAAAATGCAGAGTATCTACCATATGCAGTTCTACTGCGACTTTCTGAATAGCCTCTCTACCTTGAGAAGTGTTCTGTGCTCCAGCATTATACAAACTATCAATAGTATTCTGCCTAGCCACTTTAGCAGCCTGTACTGTATTAGTAAAGGCTTGAAATTCACGTGTACTATCAATAATTTTACTGTTAAAATTGTTAAAATCATTTAAAAATAATGCAACATTCGATTGTTTCCCCGTAATGTCCCCTTGTATTTGTTTAAGTAACTGTAATACCATTTGCATGTCTTTTTTTGATGCTGCCTGCGTAATCTCATTATACTTAGAATAGAAAGTAACATTATAATTCAGTATATTGTCAACAGTCGGGTTTATTTTGGGCTTTATGTCATTTTGCCACTGCGTTACGCTGTCATAAACGATGTTTGATTGTGTGTTCATTTTAGCAATCAAGCTTGCATCTAGTATGCCTTTTGTATCATTTATTGCCGTATAAAGTCTAGTACGCTTACTTACAAGCATGTCCATTTCTTTATCGACATTCGGTATAAAAGTACTTGCTGCATGAGAAATAGTAGGGTGTAAACACATGAATCCTAAACTGAAGATGACAAGAAATTTTGTTAGTAGCTTCACTTTATAATCCCCTCTCTTATTGTTCATCTGGTTTGAAATTTTCATTAGGCTAAGAATATATATAAGTCCTACTTATATTTTCGACATCACCATATGATGTTTAAAACATCCAATAAATTGTTATGGCTTACATGCAAGTGAATTTAGGCATGGTGAATTTCTAAAGAGGACTTATATATACTATGAAAACATGGAATAACGACTTTACTACTATTTATACAGTGGCAAAGTCGTTATCTAGTTTCTAGTTTTTCACTTCAATATTTGCTGTACTCATCGAGTTTGCAAAATCTTTAATATCTTTCCAAGACAGTTTGGCATTATCAATATCAGCTTTAATCCAAGTTGCTGCATCTATATCATTCAAATCTACTAATTCAACAGCTTGTGCTAATCCATTAAATTTAGCTCCAAGTTGTGACCACTCATTCGCTAATCCTTGTGCAGCAGTTACAGCCTCAGTGGCTTGTGTTTTTAAAGTGTCTATATTTTTTTGAGCATATGTTAAAGAGATTGCCTGTTGTTCCCACTCCGTTTTCTGTGCGACTAGTTTTACAAGAGTATCTCGACTCGCATTCATTAAATCATTACCTTGCTTAATCATGATACTTCCACCTGCTATACCACCAGCACCAAGGCCACCGACTAGGAGCCCAAGCTTTGTACCACCACCAAGTGTTCCCACAGTAATCAATGTACCTAGAACTACACCACCAACACCTGCTGCTAATAGTACAGAACCACCTACAATTAAACCAACGCCTTTGTTGACATTATCTTGATTGACCTTTATTTGGTCTAATAAACTTGGAAGACCTTGATCACGACTACTCATAACAGTCAAAATAGCATTGGAACTTGTTGTAAAATTACCAGCGTCTGTTCCCAGTTTATCTCTAAACCCTTGTAATTGTGTAACTTTTTCTTTTGCTTTTTGTTCATAGTTTGCAGCATTTGCAGCAAGACGTTTTAAACCATCCGCTAACTTTGCTTTATCTTTCGTATCTACAGCCTTTTTTAAATCCTCCGAATAAGATTCATATCGATTGGAAAAGTTAATCACATCTTGATTTAAATAAATCAACCCTGGTTTAATCACATTTAGCCACTGACGTGCATTATTTTGGGCAGTCGATAAATCTGTATTAACCCTTGCAATCTGACTCGCATCTAATCCTGCTAAATTAAACGCTGGGACTGTTAGAACAGTATTCGCGTATGTCTCTATTACTAGAACATTAGAATTAGTAGACTGCAGTTGGTCTTTAAATTGCTGCGATACTGCCATGTCTTTTGAGTTGACTTGTTGTTGAACGTGTTTTATTTGTGTTGTACCAGTTTCAGCGGATGCTGCCGGTGCTACAATACCAGATGTAAGTAATGCTGTAACTAGTGCTGACGTCGTCAGGATTTTTGTCGGAATTTTTCGCATAATATTTTCTCCTCATGGATTATTTTTATCTATGTTGTATTTGAATAGAATAATTGTCTTGATGCTGTTTTGTAACAACACGTAAACTATCAGTTGTTGTTTTGAATGCTTTTAAGTTGTTACTAATTTCATTTTTGTTATTGTTCTCTATATTGTACTTAAGAGTTGCTAATGCATCCTTTAATTCCAGTAAGCCACCTTCATAGGCACTTAGGCTGTTATCCATTAAGGCTACCGTAGCTGCAACATTCTCTGCTTGTCCATGTACAATTTGTAATGCTGCACCTTCTGCTTTTTTTGTATTCAAAGCTTTTAATTTTTTCATTAAATCGCCATGTGATTTAATGAAATTTGCATTTTCAGTAGCTACAACTGCATTGTTTTTTTCCATCGTAGCGGTAATTCCTGTTATGAGTGGCATTACTACCTTTCCACCCTCTAAAATTGCGGAACCATTGATGATTGAATCCTCAACATCTTCATTTATTAACGGTAATTGGGAAACAGCAATACCCACTTGTGCTCCAAATAAAAGCGAATCTACAGCCATTTGAACCGCAACACTTGCAAGTTTATCTCGACTAACTTTCATTTGTTTTTGAATATTTTCAATATCGGTAGTCAGTTGAGTGATGGAAGAATCTGAATCGTCCAAAGTGTCCATAACCGTTTTAATCTCATTTTTTAGGGTATCCGCAGAAAACTCTAACTGGACTGCGGATGTATTGACTGTTTTTTTGATACTTTCAAACGATTGAATTTTACCATCTAGAACTGTGTTAAGTTTTTCAATTCGTTTTAATAAGCCTTCCTTGTCTTCAGGATTTTTCAATTGTGCTAGTGTAGAAAGTAAATCATAATTCGCCTCAAAATAATTCACAAAATCGATGATATTTTGATTGAGTTGAATCATACTAGGAGAAGTATGATTTAAAAATGCACTTGTATCTGTTTGTAATGTTTTGTGAGCTTTTTGTAGAGAAGATTGATTTTTTAATACCAAAGCCCCCTGTGTGCGCAGCGCTAACGCATCTGCTTGTACTTTTATCCAGTTTGCTCCGATTGTCGGTAAAGCTTTTCGTAATTTATCATAGCGATATTGTTGCTCTTGAGCTACAATTTGTCCTGTAGTTTCAGCGGAAGCAATGCCACCATAACTGAAACTACTAAATCCAATAGACAATACCAGTCCTGTTGTTGCGAGAGCTTTTAGTCTCATTCGTATCCCTCCAAAGGCATTTATACATCAAATTTAAATTTAAAAAAATTTTTTAATTCGATGACACCCTCAATATAACATGTTTTTGTTAGGACATCGAGCAATATAATTTGGTAATTAAATACAATTAATTCTATGAATAACCATTTTAAAATAGAGAGTCTGTTTAGAATCTGTGATATAATCTGTACAAAAAAGGATGATTCTTATGATACATGATTATACAAGGTTCTGGTGCAAAAAAGGGTTCTGATGCAAAGATTTTTAAACGAAGTTAACATGTAGAAAAAATAAAATGAGGAGCATGATACATGAAATATTTTAAAGGAAAACAATTCAAAAAAGATATTATTTTGGTAGCCGTAGGCTACTATTGTCGTTTTTCTTTAAGCTATCGTGATGTCTCTGAAATCCTAAAAGAACGAGGAGTTTCTGTTCACCCTACAACCATTATGCGTTGGGTGCATGAATATGGAAATCTGATGTATCAAATGTGGAAGAAGAAAAACAAATCAGCACACCATGCATGCTTGGCATTTAGATGAGACTTACATCAAAGTAAAGGGGGAGTGGCACTAGCGGTATCGTGCAATAGATGGAGATGGATATACTTTGGATATTCAACTTCGAAAAACACGTGATCATCAAGCGGCGTATATGTTTATGAAGCGACTCGTCAAAGCTTATGGAGAACCATCGGTTCTTACAACAGACAAGGCCACGGCTTTGCTGTGTGCATTCAAAAAATTACAGAAAGATGATTATTATACACATACCAAACACTGTACGATTAAACATCGTGATAATCTGATTGAACAAGATCATCGACATGTAAAACGACGCTTTGCCAAATCTTCTGGATTCCAAAGTATCCGTCATGCTTCTCGTACGATAAAAGGGATTGGAACGATTCAGGCTATATATAAACAAAGACGAAGTCTTGAAACAGACTCCGTCTTTTCGGTGTACAATGAACTACAAAAATTAGTAGGCATTGCTTAAACGCCATTTCCACTTTATAACTTTCGCTCTATTTTTTCCAAACTTGCAACAGAACCCTGCAGGGTTTGATGCTGAAATTTCTACACCAGCTTTAGCAGTGTTACTACAGGAATTAAAAGAAAATGGTCAATTTGATACCTATAAAAGAAAGTATCAGGAATTACTGGAAATCGTATAATAAAAAATAGACAAAGGCGGTTATCCATATGGAGAAGGTTTCACAACACGTATTAGACATTTTATCGGCTGGAATTGCAGAATATACACAAAATATCACATTAATGATGATGGCATATGAAGATGGATTAGACATGGTTGAGATAGAAGAAATTCAATCTGTATATGAAAAATTAGAAACAACGATGCTGTTTTATCAATCGCACAATCGATTCCGAAGGAAATACGATCGATTGTTATTTAAGTCGTAAAAGATGCGAAGGCTGCCAAGTGTTTTCTAAAGAAAGCCTTGGCTTCTTGTCATGCCACAAATCTTCGCTCGATAACTGCTGATGGTGCTTCCAATTTTATATTTTAACTTTTAAAAAATTAATAATGTAATCTATCTTTTCTCTATTTGTTATTGTATCTATGTTTTCATCTAAAGCCATAGTTAAAAACATCTGATATTTTGGCAAAATGACAAATGAGCTTATCCAATGCATAGTAAAAGATAGAGAGGTAAAATTAAACTCGTTTTTTTCTTTTCCAGTTTGTAATATAAATCGTAATTGCTGCCAAGGGCTTTTAATATACGGAATAACGTCAAGAAATCTTGCATTTGGTGCTAAGATCTCTTGATAAGTGATGAGGGCAATTTCCGAATCAGCATCTAAATGATCAAATATGTACATTAAGTATGATTCTAATGCTTTAGTCGGTTCGTCCGGAAAAATAGCAAGGTAATTCGGGATCTTTTGTGATATACAAAATTGTTTGAAGACTTCTTGATATAAATATTCTTTTCCACCAAAATAGTATGAAATCATAGCAATATTCACGTTAGCTTCTTTCACAATGTCTTGTATATTTGTTGAATCATACCCTTTTTTAGCAAAAATTTTTTTAGCACTACGTAATATAGTTTCTTTTATTTGATTTCGATTTTTAACCATTTGCTATCCGCTCCTGTAATAAAGATATATTAATTATTATACTACCACTTTTCCATTCTTTTTGCGTAACTGCTTAGAACCTGTTAAAAATCTTTTTAATAAAATTGCCACACCTGCCAATAGGCAACTTTGTCTGCTATTTTCAAGTGTTCGTTCACAATTTTTCCAAAGTCTGCGGTAATTTTCCAACCAAGAAAAAGTTCGTTCCACAATCCAGCGTTTCGGTAAAACGACGAACTTGTGAAGTTCAGATCGTTTGATGATTTCAACCGAACAACCAATCGTTTTTTTATTGATTGCGCAAAGGATGGCCCAGTATATCCGCCATCACAAAGTATATTTGTCACTTTCTTCAATGTTTTCTTGTGTCTTTTACACATTTGGATGGCACCCTCTCGGTCTGTTATGTTTGCAGTTGTTACATCAATTGCATGAATGAGACCGTTCGTATCTACAGCGATATGACGTTTGATTCCTGACACTTTCTTTCCAGCATCATACCCCTTTTCACCAGCTATCCATGTGTTTTTCACGCTTTGTGCATCTACGATGCAGAAACTTGTCTCATTCTTACGTCCATCTTGTTCGCGATAGGTTTCAACTAATTTTTTTATGCACTTTTTCGAGAAGACTTATGCCATTCTCGTCTACTTTCCGCCAAATCTGATAGTAGAAATAAACAGTTTGCCAGTTTGGGAAGTCACTTGGTAGATTGCGCCATTGGCAACCTGTGGTAAGCACGTATAGTACGCCGCAGAATACCTCATATAAATCAACTGTACGTGGACGCGTCCTTTTACGTGCGTTTTCCAAATCTTCTCGAATGAGTTCGAACTGTTCATGTGAAACGTTACTTGTATAATTATGTATCATAGAAAATATCCTTTTTGTACAGATTATATCATAGATTCTAAACAGGTTCTTACGGATGGTGGGTACACAGGAGAAAAGTTTCAAAAAGAAATTCAAAAGCTATTGAATGCTGAAGTACAAGTTGCCAAGCGGTCAGCATTGCATCAATTTCAAGTGATCCCCAAAAGATGGATCATAGAGCGCTCATTTGCTTGGCTAGAAAAATACAGACGATTGTTCAAAAATGTAGAGAGAAAACTAGAAACAAGTAAACAAATGGTTGTCCTAGGATTTCTCGCTATTTTAATAAAAAGGTAAGACTATAAACAGGCTCTTAGATGATCTCGAATTGCACATCATTGAAATCCCAAAATTAATGACGCAATGGAAAGAAGAACAAGTCAATCCGTGGGAAGACGATTTTGTACGATGGTTACTCTTATTATCTGCCAATGAAGATACACAATTAACGCATACGCTGGAGGAGATCGCCATGAACCGAGACCCGATTTTAAAAGATGCGATGCAAAAATGGGAAAAGATGAGTCAAGACCCTGGATTCCGTATGCTATATGAAGCAAGACAAAAGGCTCTGATTGATGAGACTTCTAAGTTCAAGTATGCAGAGAAGAAAGGCATAGAAAAGGGACGTAAAGAAGGAAAAGAAGAAGGACTTCAAGAGGGTATGGAAAAAGGAAAATTAGCCGAAAGAGAACAATTAATCCGTGGCATGCATAAAAATGGCATGAATATCGAAGATATTGCGAAATTTACCAATATGGGCCTGTCGGATATACGCCATATTTTAGACAAGTAAAGTGTACCGTACATTTTTTAACAAGGTTAGATGATTCTTTAGGGCCATCTGAACCTGAAGAACTAATATCAGAAAACAAACCGAATATTCAGAAAATATAGATCGAATAAATCCAGTTATGTTATAATTAGCGTAACCGATATACTGTACTATCTTTTACTCGCTGATTTGTATAACAAGTCAGCGAGTTTTCCGTATGTTCCACGGTCTTTTTATCAGTAAATTCCTATCAAGAAATGATTGCCTAAAAAAAGTTACTTGCTAGCAAAAGAATGGAATAAGTACATACCATTTTGTTTTTATACAGAAATATAAATAAATATTTTCAAGCGATAGGCTTTTTTCTATTATTCTATCTCATCAATGCATTCTTTTCAATGTTTTACTCGTATGAGAATCCATTACGTTTACTAAGATATCCGCAATACGTTTTCCATCTTCAAAAATGATTTGATTCTTTGTATATATATCTATATATTGTCCTAATCCTTCGCTTAACAACACTTCTAATTGCCCATTATCCAGTATTTTACCCGTTAAAATGGTGGGATGTTTACTTAGTGAACGATACAATTACGATACAATTGTAACGTATTAGCTAAGGATGCCACTAATGGTCTCAATAGGGCATCATAGTGTGGCAGCATATCCGCAGCGATTTGCTCATTTAGCACAAAATCGATCCCATTCTCCTTTAAATCAAACCGATATAAGAAAATCATGTACATAGCACGTCCTTTTGCACTTTATGTGCATGATAGTAGTAGATAATAGAAAGTTGAGAACATAATTATACTTCATTCTCCAACTTTCTCGACTGAATTTCAAAAAGGTGTATGTTTATTATATAACTGTATGGATCAACTTTTCAATTTATTATTTCATTTTGGCTGGATATTTCCAATCTCGCTTATTTTTTTTATCAGCGTTTATGTTTGTTTTTTGTTTCTTATGCTTTACTTTATTCTTTACTTGATCTTGTTGTTCAAATGTATCTAACTTTGTTTGCATTTGTTCCAGTTGTTCTTTTACTTCCTTAAGTTCCAACTTAATTTCTGATAGCAACCTTAAAATGGCATCGCCTTTATTCATAACAACCACCTTATTTCAGAAGATGAGTATTTTCTCAATGAATAATAGATTGAATTTTCTGTTTATTTTGGTATAATTAAGAAGAATAATTGCCATTATTCCCTTTTCGAAGGACGGACTATACCAATAGAACCGTTCTTTTTTTGTTAGGCCCTTTTAATATTTAGAAATTTATTATAGGGGTACCGCCACATGCCCATCAACTTAAGAGAACAAATAAAATGAAATTCCCTTCAAAAGGGTTAT
>NZ_JBMDKC010000147.1:0-9319 GCF_057809515.1 Bacillus sp. FG16 | reverse complement strand
AAAATTAACGCATATATCTACTTGAAATAAGACTATATTTTTCATGCGATTGTCCGGTCTATACATGTGTGGAATTGCAGGGTGGATTGATTGGTCAAAGGATCTGTCACAAGAAAAAAGAACGTTGCTACAAATGACAGATGCTATTTCTCATCGGGGACCAGACGCAGAAGGATTTTGGTGCTCCAAACACGCTATACTGGGGCATAGACGTCTCATTGTGATTGACCCCGAAGGTGGTATACAACCCATGATATATAAAGAGGGGAAGTATACGATAGCTTTGACCTTTAATGGCGAGATTTATAATTATCAAGAATTACGAAAAGAGTTGATAGAAAAAGGACATATATTTCATACCCATTCCGATACAGAAGTGTTATTACATGCTTATGTAGAATGGCAAGAAGAGTGTGTCAAACACTTAAATGGGATTTTTGCTTTCGGGATTTGGGATGAGCGATACAAAAAATTAATGTTATGCCGCGATCACTTAGGAGTAAAGCCTCTCTTTTTTGCAGAGCGTGACAATGCCATCCTATTTGGATCTGAGATTAAAGCTCTACTGGCACATCCGCTTGTAAAAGCTGAGATAAACAAAGAAGGATTAACTGAATTGTTTGGATTAGGCCCCATGCGTACACCAGGTCATGCAATTTTTAAAGATATTACGGAATTAAGAGCTGGTCATTACTTGATTGCTACTTCTGAAGAGACACGTATAGAACAGTATTGGAAATTGAAAAGTCAACCGCACACAGATGACGTAGATACAACTATTACTACTATTCGTACAATGTTAGAAGATACGGTGCAACGACAATTGATTGCAGATAAACCCGTAGTCTGCATGTTATCAGGGGGATTAGATTCTAGCGGATTGACTGCACTGTCTGGGGAAGTGTATCGCCAGAAACAAGAACGCCTGCAGACATATTCTTTAACATTCACAAATGAAGAACAAGAGTTTGAAACAGATTTTCTGCGCCGAGATCGAGATGAACCGTGGGCGCAACGGGTAGCAGAACATATTGGTACCAAGCATCATTCTATTGAATTAGGAACCGATGCACTTATCGAACATTTACTGATGCCAATGCGCGCACGAGATTTACCAGGAAGTGGTGAAATTGAAACTTCCCTTTATTTATTGTTCAAAGAAATGAAACAAGACGCAACGGTTGCCTTATCCGGAGAATCTGCCGACGAAGTATTTTCTGGTTATCCCTGGTTTCATCAAGAGGAATTCTTAGAAGCTAAGCAGTTTCCTTGGCGCTTACATCACTCGTACATTGCGACCATTTTATCCAAAGAACTCAAAGAACACATTCATCTAGAAGAATATCAAAAACAAAAATTTCAGGAAGCTGTTCGCGAAGTTCCGTTTCTGTCAGAAGAAATGGATATACAAAAGCAGCAACGCCAAATGTCCTACTTATTTATTACGCGTTTTTTACCTTTTATGCTAGAGCGAAAAGATCGTACAAGTATGATGAATGGCTTTGAAGTTCGTGTACCATTTTGTGATTATCGATTGGTAGAATATGTATGGAATGTACCGTTTGACATGAAAAGTATGGACCGTATTGAAAAAGGAATTTTACGTCGAGCCTTTCAGCATGTATTACCAGAAGATGTACGCTACCGTAAAAAAAGTGCCTACCCAAGTACGAAAGATTCCCTATATATTCAAAAGGTAAGCGAATGGATGCTTCACATTATAGAGGATTCCACCTCGCCTATTCTACCGTTAATTGATGTACACAAAGTACAAGGCATTGCGAGAGGAATGGATGAGGAGATTTATGGAAATGACGCAAAAGATGTACTGGATTATTTAATTCAATTGAATGCATGGTTACAAGAATATCAGATTCAGATTGTATAAAAGATGTTGATTTTACGAGGAGAGGACAAAACATGAAGAAGAAACAAACAAAAGAAAAATGGTTAAGCTATCTACTAACCTGTACGGCTCTTATTTCTGTTACGAGCACAGCACACGCAGAGGCTACAATATCAGTACCGAAAACTGGATTCGTTACCCATTCTAGTACACACTCTCCCCTATCGTCTGTATATAGTGATACGGCTTACTATCAACAAACAAGTGGAAAAACAGGACAGGAGTTAAAACAAGCTTTACATCATATTATCGATCATCATACAGAATTACCCTATGATGCTGTTTGGGATGCTTTGCGAAATACGGATGAAGATCCTACTAATCCGAACAATATCCTTCTTTTATATACAGGGCGGTCGCAAGGGAAATTTACAAATGGGGCGAATACAGGACAGTGGAATCGGGAACATGTATGGGCCAAATCACATGGTAATTTTGGAACAGAAAAAGGGGCTGGAACAGATTTGCATCATCTCAAACCAGCAGATGTTACGGTAAACAGCGCACGTGGCAATTTAGATTTTGATGAAGGAGGAACAAAACATCCTCTGGCAACAAATTGTAAATATACCACAACTTCTTGGGAGCCACCTGATCAGGTAAAAGGCGATATTGCCAGAATGTTATTTTATATGGCTGTTCGCTATGAAGGCGATCATGGGGAAATCGATTTAGAACTCAATGACACTGTAAATCGAGGACAAGCTCCTTATATGGGGAAACTTGCTACCTTATTAAAATGGCATGAACAAGATCCTGTTGATGCATTTGAAACTAGAAGGAATGATATGATTTATTCCAAATATCAGCATAATCGGAATCCATTTATCGATCATCCGGAATGGGTGCAAGCCATTTGGAAGTAAATCTATGTACATTAATATGATATTTGTATATTTCGAGAGATAAGGAGGTGATAATATGGGTCCTATTACAACGTTATTAGCCATTTTTGGTGTACTCGCCGCTCCTGGTGCTATTTCATATATTGCCAAACTCTTTAGCTAATAAGATATAAAAAGGTGAATTGTAAATATGCTAGAAAGGGTGTATACACATGAAATGGAAAAAAACATTGTTATGTACTTCTTTTGTCTTATCTGTAGGATTCAGTACGGTAGTACCTGGTCATATCGCATGCGCACAAACAGAACTTGTTCCAATTTCTTCTGAAAGTGCAACAATAACAGCGGAAGAAATCCAAGAATTAGCTACGGATATTACTTTTATTTTCGAGGAAGCCGTCATTAAAAATAATGATGGTACAATTAAGGATTTAGATTTCAAGAAAATAGAAGAAAAATTCGGATCACAGGTAGATTTGAATCAACTGTCTCAATTTAAAGAAGTACTATCGGCATCTTTTTTATCGCTTATTTCTGCACACATTACGAATAAAGAATACGATATCGCTGCCACAAAGGTACTGGAATTAGGTATAAAGGACAACTTAGCACGCTATATCATTCAATTTTCTTGGTATTTTTTCAAAGCATAACCGTATAGAACTAGTATCTAAAAAATGCAATTTATAATCAAAGGTAAAAAATAATCCCCTTTTAAAGGAGCGTTTTTATGAAAAAAAAAACGATAGCAATCTTACTTGCGACACTTTCCATGAGTGCTACTTTGGTAGTGCCCGCATCCTCTTTTGCAGATGCCATACCTTATGAAGATACATCTGCTTTGTTAGAGAAAAAACAAGTACATACAAATAAACCTGTTTCTGTACTTTCTCAGGATATGCCAAATAATCGACAACACGTGATTGGTCATTTTGCTAGAGTAGCGATACTAAATGCGCTGTATTCTGCGCACCCTGATGAGCCTTGGATGAAAAAAATCATAGAAAATCTAGGACCTACGACTGGAAATTGGGTAATGAAGAAAGCAAAAGATATTGCGCATGTATTAGAGGGGTTAACAACCTGGGAAAAGAGCTCGATTACAGCGGGACTTGTCAAAATAGGCATTCCAGAGATGGATGCCGGTGGCATTGCAACGGTTATTGTGTTTTTAATTGGTTTCTAGTCATTCAAATGGAATCTGCTAATAAGTAGATTCCATTACCCATTCTATACAACGAGGGAGTGAGATACATTGGTATATACAGGACGTTTTCACTTAGAAGAACATGAGATGAAAAGGATAGGGTATGAAACCGTTGATATGATTGTCGAACATCTTTGTACCTTACAAGATAAACGTGTCATACAGCCAAAAGAATCTGAATGGAATGATGCCTTATTGCATGAAAACATGCCCATGGAAGGTGAAAGTTGGGAAACGGTATTTGAACAGTTACAACATAATATCTTAGCGAACAGTGCTTATCCGAATCACCCTAGGTATTTTGCTTACGTTCCAAGCCCTGGAAACTATATCAGTGCACTTGCAGAGTTTATTACGAATAGCTTTAACATTTTTGCGGGAAGCTGGGTACTGAGTCCAGGTGCCGCACAAGTGGAAATGGCTACATTGAACTGGATCAAAGATATGTTTCGATTCCCACAGGAATCAGGTGGATTGTTTGTGAGCGGAGGGTCTATGGCCAACTTAACTGCTCTTATTGCTGCCAAGCATGCTGTATTACAAAACGATATGCAGGAAGCTGTGATTTACTGTTCGGAACAAACCCATTCTTCCATACACAAAGCAGTTACCATAGCCGGTTTTCAGCCCGAACAAGTATGTATCATTCCTTGTAATCATCGTTTTGAAATCTCTATTTCTACACTACACACGCAGATTCAACAAGATTGTGAAAATGGTAAAAAGCCGTTTTGTATTATTGCTAATGTAGGTACTACCAATACAGGAACTGTCGATCCAATTGAGGATCTTGTAAGCTTAGCTTCCCAATATGGCATATGGGTTCATGGAGACGCTGCATTTGGCGGACCGGCTATTTTAGCAAAACCAGAAGCTTTTACAGGGATTGAAAAGTTAGATTCTCTATCTTTTGATCCTCATAAATGGTTTTTCCAGTCGTATGATATTGGTTGTATCTTGGTGAAGGATGCTTCGTTATTAAAAAATTGTTTCTTTGCTTTACCCGAGTATCTACAAGATGCGGAAACAGCAAACCAAGAAATTAACTTTTCTGATTATGGTATGGAACTAACCAGAAGATTTCGCGCACTGAAATTATGGTTATCTCTTAAAATATATGGGTTACGTACATTCCAACAAGCTATCCAGAAAGGCTTGTATCTTACAGAAGAAACACAAAAGATCGTGCAAAACTCCAAATATTTAGAAGTAATTACCAGCGGCTTAGGCGTATGTGTGTTTCGTTTTGTACCATCAACGTATGAGTCTACGGAGGCAGTAAATGAACTCAATGAAAACATTGTAAAAGATTTGCATGCAACAGGATTTGCAATGGTGAGCACGACAATATTAGCAGGAAAAAAAGTCATTCGCCTTTGTCCCCTCCACCCAGATGCTACCATCCAGGATATTCGTGAGACCTTACAGCGAATAGAGTGCTATGGCGAAAAGCGATTCCTACATAAAAAATCAATGGTGAGTTCTTACTAGTAGGAAACTTCCAATTCATACTGGATTAGATGATCAAATAAATAGAATACAGAATAGAGGAGTTCACTATGAAGATTGAGTTATTAGAGAAAAAACATATACAAGGAGCCACGAATGTGATTGCGACAGCCTTTGTAGAAAAAGAACCCTTAACAAGTTATCTAGAAGTTCCTTTATCTTCCTATAAGAAGATATGTGAGAAAATGGTCATAGAAGCGATTCAGCAAAAATTATCATGGGTAGCTACGAAAGAGGATGAAGTGGTAGCAGTCATTTTATGCCGAAAAGCAGAAAAACCATTATTGAATAAACAGGAAGCGATTCATCTATGTCCACAAGTTGCCCCCATCTTTCAGCTCTTAACAGAGCTAGAAGAACAATCTGAAGAATTTTTACAATTATCCAAAGAAAACTTGATTTATTTTGACATGGGAGCATGTCATCCAAATTGGATGGGAAAAGGAATCATGAGCGCCATCAATATGCTCTGTTCACATGCATTAAATCTAGCTGCAGAGAACCAATCTAATATTGTTACAGCTTGTACAAATAAAATATCCACCAAATTATGGACAAGGCAATATCAAGCAGTGCAACTGAATGAGATTCACTACGATTCATTTAGTTATCAAGAAACGTATCCATTTTCCGGTATTGTTTCTTCCACAGCTGCCCAATTATTATATATTTCGACTTCTCACATTCTAGAGGGATTAGCAAAACAAAAACGACGTTCTCAGGTTCAAGTATAAATATATGTTCTAATACACATATATTACTAGCAGGAGAATCCATTACTACCCGTATCTTTTTGAAAAAAGGAGAACTGTATAGATGATACAAAAAAGAGTTGTAGTGATTACTGGAGGCGCAAGTGGTATTGGGCGAGAAACGGCCCAGAAGTTTGCGCAAAAAGGTGATCAAGTGGTAATTGCGGATATCGATATAGCATTAGGAGAAGAAACAGTTCATTGGATTCAGGACTCTGGAGGCAAAGCCATCTTTATCCCAACAGATGTAAAACAGATGAACGAGGTCACTTTCCTAATAGAAAAGACCATTGAAACGTTTGGACGAATAGATATTCTGTTTAACAATGCAGGTATAAGTCATCTTTCTTCTCTTTTAGAATTAGACATGGATGCATACCAGCGGATCATTGAGGTTAATCAACACGGTGTAGCACATGGGATAATAGCTGCTGGAAAAGCCATGAAACGTTTAGGAACGAAAGGTTTAATCATCAATATGGCATCTGTATTGGGTATATTTGCTTCTCCTGGGAATTTTGCTTATCATGCCTCAAAAGGCGCTGTAATGATGATGACAAAATCAGCATCATTAGAATTAGCAGACAATGGCATTCGGGTAATAGCAGTTGCTCCAGGACCTGTAGATACGCCCATTCTACAAGAATATCAACATATCAAAGATGAGAAAATTTTACGTGCAATAAGAGAGGAAACTATTCTAACAGAACCAAGTAAAATCGCTGATATGGTGTATGTACTTTCCTTACCGGAAGCATCCGTACTCAATGGAAGTGTTGTGATGTTAGATGAAGGATATACAGCTTTCAAGTAGGAATTATCTTTTCCTATCTTCATATAAAAGATAGCGAATAGAATTAAAAAATATAAATGTCTATGTAAAAAAGGAGTTACAAACATGAAATATTACGTTATTTTTCTTTCTGCCGGAGAAGCTTGGGAACAAAATAAGAATATGGGCGAACAAAACTTACAGCCTCATCGAGACTATTGGAGACCCTATCGAGGTGAAAAAATGATAGCTGGTGGTCCCTTAGAAGAAACAGAAGGACTTATCATTTTACAAGTAGATACACGAGAAGAAGCAACAGAGTTAGCAAACGGAGATCCAGCTGTACAAAAAGGTATTTTTACAGCGGAAATTTACGTATGGCAGCCGCTGTTTACAACATTTTAATAAAATAGAATACATCATAGTGAGGTGTAAACCTTGCATGTTACCTACATCTACAGAAAGACAGAAGATTCATTATGAATACATTACTAACCTCTTTAATTTCAATGTATATTGTGATATATGTAAAAATCAAAAAAGATTTACAATTTGTAAAATATAAAAAGAAGTGTTTGGAAGCTATACAAAACCTTTTTATGGAGGAACATCTCAAATCAACCGTATACATCCAACAATTAGAAGCAGAAAACAAACAATTAAAAGAAACTGTTGCATCTTTGCAGATGGAAATTGAGAAATTACAAGCAACGTGTCAAAAAAATTCTTCAAATAGCCATAACCCCCCTTCTACAGATGGCTGTAAAAAATCCATCACGAAAAGTGTAAGGAGAAAAACAGGACGGAAATCAGGTGGACAAATCGGGCACAAAGGTTATAGACTGGCACCTGTTGAAAATCCACATCATATTGTGACGCACCCTATTTCCCTATGTTCAAAATGTCAATCTTCTTTAGAACAGGAGCAGACTGTCAGTCGGAAAAAACGACAAGTCTTCGACTTACCTTCTACAAAAATAGAGGTGACTCAATATGAATCCGAAGGAAAAGTGTGTGCGAAGTGTTTGTCGTTCGAAGAAGGACTGTTTTTACCCCATGTCACCAAAGCTGTACAATACGGTCCTCGTATCCAAGCTTTAGTTGTTTATCTCATCAATTATCAGATGCTTTCGTATGCCCGTACAGCTGCCTATATTCATGATCAATTCGGGCATACCATTAGTGAAGGAACACTTGTCCATATGAATCGTGTATTCGGAGAGCGCTTGGGCGTATTTGAAGAAAAAGCAAAATCTCATTTGTTACAGTCTCGCATTGTTCATTTTGATGAGACTGGGATACGTGTAAATCGAGAACGCCAGTGGCTCCATACCATGAGCACAAAAGACATAAACCTTCAAGTTGTACATACAAAACGTGGAAAAGAGGCAATGAACGAAATTGGTGTGTTACCTCGTTTTTCAGGAATTGCTGTTCATGATGGATGGGCCTCTTATTTTGGATATAAACAGTCCCAACATATTTTATGTAATGCGCATCTTTTGCGGGATTTACAAGGGATTTTTGAGCAAACCGGTGAAACATGGGCAGAAAATATGAAAAAATTATTATGTGATGCCAAACAACGCAAAGAAGAACAAGAGGGAAAGCTTACATTATGGGATCTTCTAGAAATTGAGCAGGCATACGAAGCCATCCTGCAGGATGGAGCTACATGTCATCTCCCTCAGGTAGAAAAGAGCAAGTCCCAAAAGCGTTCTAAACAATCGCCATCCAAAAATTTATGGGACCGATTTGTCCGAGATAAAGATGCCATTTTAGGTTTTCTCACACATGCAGATATTCCATTTGATAATAATGAAGCGGAGCGAGATATTGGGGTTTCTTGCCCAACCCCTCCAAAAGGTATATTAGCCCGTTAGATTCCCTAAAACCCTAATTTTAGGGAAACGATTAGGAACCCTGATTTTTCTAGTTTAGAACACTCCCTATTTATTCTCCCTAAATTTAAGCAACTTGAGAAAAAGATGGCTGTAACAAAATCAGCGTTATATCGTGAAATCGAAAAACGTGAGCTACTGAGGAAA
This sequence comes from Bacillus sp. FG16, assembly GCF_057809515.1. Taxonomy (NCBI): domain Bacteria; kingdom Bacillati; phylum Bacillota; class Bacilli; order Caryophanales; family Bacillaceae; genus Bacillus; species Bacillus sp. FG16. The sequence goes on along the minus strand of NZ_JBMDKC010000147.1, from coordinate 280 downwards.
GTTTAACTTTGCTGTATCTATCTTTGTAAATAGCAATACTAAAATATCTCTGAATTGAGTAGAACAGACTGATTTAGAGACATTTCTTTTTATAGAACCAATCCTTAATGTACCTTTTGGAGGGGATGGGTAAGAACCCCATATTGGTAAGTTCATAGAATTATGATAGAATGAGTACAACTGTATAACGTGGGGTGGTTGGTTGCTGTCCTTTCTCTTATATATTTAGAGAGAAAGGAGGTGACTCCTATGATGGAATATTTACTGTCTTTGCTACAGG
>NZ_JBMDKC010000146.1:0-9658 GCF_057809515.1 Bacillus sp. FG16 | reverse complement strand
ATTTTTTTCATCAAAAAACCAGTGATTTCGGCAAAAACAACGCCCTATCACTGGTTTGTACGAACTTGCTATTTCCTTACTTTTGTAAACCCCATTTTAAGATTTGTCATTACAAGTTTGTAATAAAATCATCACACATATTTCATTTCAAATGATTAAAATTCCATTTAAGTAAAAACAAGTAATACGAACCTTAAATTGCATATTTAAATATATTTACACCATATTCTTTATACTTTAATATCCTTATGTATTACTAATCTTATTCATAGGGGGGAATAAAATGAATTCCAGTTAATCCTTCTTTTTTAAGGAAAATATTCCTAATTATAAAACAATTTCTTATTTATCTATTTCAGAAAATTTATATACTAATAAATAATAAGATTCCCAGAAACGAGGAAAAATATGTTCAAAAAGTGGAGTATATGTATAATTACAGCTGTGTTATTGCTTTCTCAATTGAGTTGGTTACCACAGCTACACATAAAAGCTGAAACACCTCCAAATTCTACTGCAATTCATAAATTAATGCCTAAATATTTAGTAACCAATTTTAATTTTGATATGAATGCATCAACTGTTACTGTTGATAAAAATAACTTTTATGTCGCTGGTAATTTCCGAACAGGAAAGGATCTAGTTGGAGTAAAGTGGGAAACGAAAGATAATTATAGTCACCCTAATTTAAAATACCCAACGAAACCTGATTTTAATAATGTTAGTCTTGAATATGATTATAAAATTGAAGGCTTTACAAACCTAATGGACAGTGGATTAGCACCCAGTTTAACAATCGAAACCAATAGCGGAGAAATTCATTATGTACGTCTCTGGAACTATGTTGTAGATCGTCCTGCGGAATCTTGGGAGCTTGGGGCAACCAGAGATGTTGGAAAAGAGATTCGTTTCCCTGAAAATCGAAAAGAAGGAACTGCTACGGGAGAGACAGGTCATATTAAACTAGATTTTAACAATTTATACGCTGGTTGGACACCGTATAGTTATAATATAGAACAAAGAAAATATACGCCAGACCCCAATTGGAAGAAGATACCTGTAAATGATATTAAGTCCATTATGTGGTCTGTTGTTCCACAAGGATATCAGTCTTCTGAAGCCGGTAAGAAATTAGGGAAGTCTGAAAAATTCAAACTTCATTTTAACAATTGGAAAGTATCAGGAAATACATACTTAATGGATGAACCTAAAAGTGCACCAAGTCAGAATGTGAGGATGACTGACGATTATGATGACATCTATAATTTAACTCCTGAAAGGGTTGTAAGTGATTATAAAAAATTAGGGTTTAGTAAGCTGGTCAATTTTTATATAGGCGCTTCTCATTATTATGACAAAATTTTGACGGATTCTGGCGTCGAAATGAATACAGAATACCCATTTAATCAAGGGTTTGAAGAGTGGTATAGGAATTACGCGAAACGTTTAAAAGAAAATAATATGGATCTTATACAATCTATTTCAATGGAATCAGTAGATGCTCCAGAGTCATGGTGGCAACGTACTTGGGATAATGTTCCGGGTACAACAGGCTGGACACCTACTCCCCATCTTTTAAGTTTTACGAATGAGGACGTAAAAACTTTCTATAAAAAATACGTTTTAGGATTAGCTAAAATCTCAAGTGATGCTGGTATTACACCAATGGTCCAATTAGGAGAACCTTGGTGGTGGCATAAAGAGGATATAGCAGGGAAGCCGCCTTGTTTTTATGATCAAGCTACAAAAGACCTATTTGAAAAAGAAAATGGATATCCTATGTATGATTTTCACTCATCAACGGAAGACATGACTGGCCATGAAGATATGTTAGAGTGGTTAAGTAATAAAAATGGTGAATTTTCTTTACTGTTACGTGATACATTAAAAAATTCTTATTCTAATGCTAAATTTACTGTTTTATTCTTTACTCCTTCTGTAATTGATAAAGATCGTGTTCCACCAATGATGTCAATCGTTAATTTCCCTAAAAAACAGTGGAAATATCCAAATCTGGACTTCTTTATGATTGAGGACTATGATTACCTGATTGACGGACATATGGATAAGCACAAAGAAACGTTAAAGTTTGCACAAGAAAATTTAGGTTACCCAAAAGAAAAGGTTCATTATTTCTCAGGGTTTGTTTTAAATAAAGAGCAACAACATGTTTGGAATAATATAAATGAGGCAATTAATGATGGCTTTAATCAAAAATTAGGTGAGGTATATATTTGGGCATATGCACAAGTTATTCGAGATGGTTGGCGAAGTCCTGGATTATTAAGTACTAATTATCCTGAGGGAAGCTATGGAAATCCAATCGATGTTACTCTAACTTCTACAAGCTCAGATAAAATAATATATACATTAGATGGAACAGAACCTACAGCTAGTCATGGTTCTACCTATACAGGTGCTATTCCTATTAAAGCTGATACAGTAGTAAAAGCAATTGGGTTAAAAGGTTCAAACATAGTAAATCGTGCTACACTGAACTATAAAATTACAAATTACGTTGACCTAAAGAATCTTACACCTGTTGATGTTAATGAAAATAAAAATTCTATGGATTTTTATTTCAAACCGGATAAAACAGGCTTATACAGATTCTTTACTATGCCTTATAAAGGAAAAGAACAAGGATCAGGAAATGAATTAAAACTATATCAGGAAGAACAAAGACTTGCTACCAACATGGATTCAGGTGGTCCATACGGTGCTCATTATGCAAAAATTGAATATAATTTACAAGCAGGAAAAACGTATGTTTTAAAACTATCTAATCCTTCTGGACAAAATGTTTTAAAAACAACATTAATGGCTGAAAGTGATTTTAATAGCACCAAACAAACAGCAGAAGCTGTAACTTGGGATCAAATAAAAGATCATAATCTTACATCTTTACATGATATAGATTATTATAAGGTGAATCTTACTGCACTAAATGAACAAACAATAAGCCTTACAACTAATGTAGCAACCATTGAAAATGGAAATGGTGAAGTCGTAAAAACGATGTTCCCTGGAAATACTTCTAACAGCTTTAAACCTGCAGCTGCGGGAACATATTATGTGAAGCTTTGGAACAATAAAGACCTTAATACGGACCCAGATTTAATGAATGCACTAAATCAATTAAATAAAACGACTGACACAAGTTCTATCTTAGAATTACAAAAGAATTTACAAAAAATGAAGTTCTATTTTGGTGATTTGACAGGCTTTTATAACGCTGATTTTTATATGTCACTGATATCCTATAAAAAGGTACTAAATAAATGGGATCCTGGTGTTGCAATTAGTGGGAAGATGCTAGAAGAAGATGCACAAATTGATGATCGTATTCGATATTATGCGAAACGTGATGTGGATTTAGGTAGGGATGCTGAAGGAAGCATCTATGAAACATTATTTGATGGTGATTTAGCAATCTTACAAGCTATACCGGTACCAGGCGAATCAGCGCTAATGCTTGGTCTATCTAAAATTGGTAATAAGTTTTTATTAAAAGAACTTCCGATATTGGGTAAGTTTGGGAAATTAACTTATAATAAAGAAACAAAATCATGGACTTCTTCTGGTGGACTTGAATATACTCAAGGTAGTGTTCACGGAAATCGTGTGAAGCATGTACTAGATCATACAAAACCTAATCCTAATAAACCTACACATTCTGTGTTTAATGTTGATAAAACAAAGTTATTAGAGTTATTAGATGAAGCTTGGTCCAAGAAAGGTGCTTCCATCACTGTGAATTCTAGGGCTTCCGATATTCCTATGGGGAGAATTATAGGAACTGAAGGAGAAACTGCAATTAGATTAGTTGTAGAACCAGGAACGAATAAAGTTATTACTGCATATCCTGTTAAACTTTGATGGAGGAACTTTTAATGGAACTATTTAGAGGGAAAGTTGTTTGTCCAATGTGTCATGGAAATGGGCTAATTTTCAAAGCAAAAATTAAAAACAAAAACACAATATTATATATATGTGATGAATGTGATGCAACATGGGAACGTGATAATGCCATTCAAATATCAAATTTCATAGAATTATCCAGTGTTTTGAAAAGAAGTAATAGTGTTTACTCGGATATATTAAATTTAGGGTATGATTGGTATAATGAGTGATTTGATGTTTTTATATTTTTTTGGATAAACTTGTTTAATTAGAAAAAACCAGTTACAAATGTGAACACACACATATGTAACTGGTTTTTTGAATTTTACATTTTGCTACTTTTATAAACCTTCTATTTTCTAGACCTGCTGTACATTCTTCATTTTTGGCATAGTTCTATAAATCTCTGGGTATAAATCTTTTAACATATCATACCGATTTTCTCGCCAATATTTTTGACATGGCGTTGACAATCTATTTTTAATTAACCACCTTTCACTATACACTTGTAACAATTGTTCTAGTGTTAATTTCTCTTTTTCTTCTACCGTCCAGCGTAAAGCTTCTAATCCTTTTTCTTTTGTCCAAAAATTCAGTGGTACCTCCTTTAATTCCCATTCTTTAAATCTTCCTGGATATAAACCATTCAACATGGTATAGGGACTTGAATTCCAATGTTTTCGAAGTGGTGTTGATAAACCATTTTCATTCAACCATCTCTTTCCATATACTTGTAACAATTGTTCCTTCGTTAACTTTTCTTTTTCTTCTACCGTCCAGCGCAAAGCTTCTAATCCTTTTTCTTTTGTCCAAAAATTCAGTGGTACCTCTTTTAATTCCCATTCCTTAAATCTTTTTGGATATAAATCATTCAACATAGCATATGGACTAGAACCCCAATGCACTCTGAAAGGTCTTTCTAATTGATTTTTGATCAGCCATTTTTTACTGTATACTTGTAACAATTGTTCTGTCGTTAACTTTTCTTTTTCTTCTATCGTCCAACGTAAAACTTCTAATCCTTTTTCTTTTGTCCAAAAATTTGCAGGAACTGAAGATTGCTGAAACTCCCATTCTTTAAATCTTCTTGGGTATAAGTCATTTAACATGGTATAGGGACTGGCTTGATAGACAATACCCAAGACTCCTCCCAATTTATACTTTTTAATGAGCTTCTTACACCATTGTTGCTTTATTTCTTCCCCTTCCCACTCCAAAACATTCTCAATCAAATATTTAGTCACTCGTTTTGCTAATTCACGATTACCATCTTCACTCCATGTATGTCGAGGAAAGATCGATCTTTTTCCATCTAATATTTCTTGATATATTTCTTCAATCTGAACCGCCTGCATTTTATCACCTCTTCTATAGGATTATTTGTATTATAGCGACAAGATTTATGAACAGGATAGTGGTAGGAGGAAAGTAACTATGAAAGTACTATTACCTTTAATTCAAATAACTTCAACGTTCATGACAACCACCTAGTCTTAGAATGATGTTATAGCGACTGAAATTTCTGATTACCTTAAAAAGTTTTGCTCAAAGATTCTCAGTTTGGTCCTACAAGGAATAGTGGGATAATATATTTTATGATATGATATATTTGTGATTTCTGTTTAAACAGTAAGCTTCAGTAGGGATAATACAGCTTTCTAAATCGCACATTTTCTGAAAGGAGCATGTCTTACCACTCATAAGATGTGCTCTATTTTTATACATAAAACAAGAAAGAGGGATGATACCAATGCGTGATGTGTATCCAGTCAAATATTATAGTACAGAAGGTTTTGTGGAACGAAAAATAGAGATTAATGAGGAAGATCTGCAACAAATTATTGAAGATTATTTAGATAGACATGTGGATTTTGACTTTGATGAGATTGAAGTGGTTAATAATCGTCCGATGAATATTTGGTTATATGCCAAGTGTAGAAAATATGTAGATGATGAAAATCCTGAAGAAGATGAAACGATATTTGAAGCTGAGGTGGAGATCCCAGGGGAATATGACGGAAATCTGTAAAAAAATTTATATTTCTCATATAAAACAAAACACAGCTGCCTCATCATGCAGTGGGATTTGCAATCAATCTTAAAGATGCTATAATATAAGTATCAACTTAAGGCATAAGTATTTCCTAAAACACATAAAATAAAAGAAGAGATGCGACAACATTTCTTCTGGTAACTGTTACCGCAAGGTGACTGGTTACTACTAAAATTTATTTTCTTTTAGAAGACCTTCCACACTTTCCACGGCGTAGGGAGGTCTTTTTACGTTGTTTGCTAAATTTGCTGACAAGCTTATTTCCATAAGCCGTGACAAGGATTGTTAAAAATACTTTTAACAGCTCCTGTAGCAAAGACAGTAAATATTCCATCATAGGAGTCACCTCCTTTCTCTCTAACATATAAGAGAAAGGACAACAACCAACCACCCCACGTTATACAGTTGTACTCATTCTATCATAATTCCATGGACTTACCAATATAAACAAAGAGACAGCACTGCCTAGCTGTCTCTTCATCCATTGTGATTTTGCTACATTGTGCATTCAAAGTATAACAGTTCTTCTAAAATCCGTGAACCTTTTGTACATAAAGACAAAAAAGATCACCCCTATTCTCCTATAAGGGAAAGAACCAACATCTTCGAGCGGGCTACTTTTTAATATTCAGAAACAGAAGTAACTATTATGTTGTTTCACCTTTAGCTCAAATATCTAAATAATTTAATCGTGCAGAGCAACAACCCGACCTTAGTGGTGTATAGTGGTGGTCATACCCCTTTCTTTTAAAAGGATATATTAGTAAACCAAAAATGTTACAGAACTATGGTTCTGTAACATTTTTTCATTAAACAAATTTCTATTTTGCTCAAAGATGCTTATTCTATTCCTTTTAAAAAAGCGTATATGTAATCATTATATAACTATTACACATTTCTACGTTTGATACATAATACTGTTCCTAGTACTAGTAATAAAAGACCAACTGCCATTGAAATCCACATGGACATATCTCCACCAGTAACAGGTAATATTCCTGTTTTGTTATGTGCTTTAGGCTGTTCGGGCTGTTTTTCAGTTACCTGTGGTTGTTCTGGATGAGGCAGTTTTATTTCTTTGAACTTCACCGTTTGATCTCCGTCTTCCATGTCAGCATGAATGGCAACTAAAATACCATCTTGATACAGTTCTTCAAATACTACCACTTCTTTACCTGATAGTTCAGAAGCGTTACATGTAAATTCTAACAAAATGGAGCCATCTTTCTCTTTCGCAGTAAACTTAGCTTCCGCTATTACTTCTTTTCCATCCACAAGTAATGGTTTGTTTGTCACCTTATCCATCAGTTTCCCTTTTACAACGTACTCTTTCCCTACAATTAAGTCTTTATATTCCACTTTATCTTGGATTGTGACAGATTTTGTAGCATCTAATTCTTTAGAACCGTTCGCTTTGTTTGTAGCTGTTGTTTGAATGGAAGGCTCTACGAATCTAATCGTTTGACCTGCATCATTCATATCAGCGTGAGTTGCAATTATTTCATTTTCATATAATACGTCTTCAAACACTACAACTTCTCTTCCTTGCTGTTCTCTACCATCGAATGTGAAATCTAATGTTACAAAACCATTCTTTTCTTTTGCTGTAAACGTAGTCTCCGCCTTTACTTCTTTCCCATCAATTAATAACGGTTTATTTGTCGCTTTGTTCATTAACTTCCCTTTTACAGTATATACTTTCCCCACAACTAAGTTCGTGTACTCCATTTTATCTTGAATCGTGATAGATTCTTTTGCATGGATTTCTTTTTTTTGATCATCTTTGTTAGTTGCTGTCGTTTTCACAGAGGGCTTCACAAACGTAACTGTTTGATTTTCATCATGAATATCCGCATGCATGGCAACAACTTTTCCATCTTTCAGTACCTCTTCGAATACGACAACTTCTTTTTCTTCTAAACCAGTTGCATCAAAAATGAAGTCTAACGTAATAAAACCGTTTGCTTCTTTTGGTATAAACTTCGCTTCTGCTGTTACTTCTTTCCCCTTTACAACTAGTGGTTTATTTGAGGCTTTATCCATTAACGTCCCTTTTAGCGTGTACTCCTTACCTACTTGTAAATCTTTGTATTCCACTTTATCTTGAATTGTGACAGACTTAGAAGTGTGCATTTCTTTTGTACCATTCGTTTTATCAGTCGCTGTTGTTTTTATCGATGGAATCTTTTCATTTGCTACAATGTGTTTAATGATTTCACCATTCTCCTTAATCTCAAACGAGAACGTTTCTTCATTTATTACATAACCATCCGGTGCTACAGTCTCGCGGTAAGTGTATGTACCAAATGGCAATTTTTCAAACTTCGCAATGCCTGCAGCATTTGTTTTACCTCTAACAACTTCTTTTCCTTCCACGTTAAAAATGGTAAATGCAGCATTTGGAAGTTTATTGTTACCATCAGCTATATCAACTTTGGTAATTTCTAAGCTCCCTGTAACACCCTTGTTTTTCACTTCGAAACTCAGTGCTTGATTGTGTTCTTTAATTTCGAATGGATATTTTGTATGATTCGGTACATACCCATCTAACGCTTTTGTTTCTTGGAAATAATACTTTCCAAAAATAAGTCCTTCTTTTTTGGCGATCCCTTCTTTATTGGTTATAACTTTTGCAATTGCTTTCCCATCCTCTGTAAAAATAGTAAATTCAACGCCCGGAAGGACTTTTCCATTATCACTTACTTTTTTTATTTCAATGTTCCCTTTTATACTTTCATTTTTGAATTGAACTGTAGCTGTTTCGCCCGTTTTAATCTCAATCGTTTGAGAAATTGGGTTCAACACATGTCCTTCTGGAGCTTTTACTTCTTTTATAAGATATACCCCAATCGCAAGGTTAGCTAATACGGCTGTTCCATTTTCTCCCGTTGTCATTGTACCTACAGATTCATTTTTTGTATTAAAAACCTCAAACACAGCACCTTTTAACACTTCGTTTTGTTCGCCTACTTTTTTAATCTGTAAAGAACCTAGTGATTCCCAATTAATAGTAAGATCTCGACTTATTTTCTCTTCATTTCGTTCTAATAAGACTGTAGTATTTTGAATGGTATCTGTTCCTTTATAAGCAATTGCTTGTACCTTACTAAGATTTGAAAGTACTTTCAAACTAAATTCACCTGTTTTTGTTGCTTTGGGAATCTGTATACGGAACTTTTCCCCAACTGTAAACTGATTTTTTACAACGCCATTTTCACTAATAATTTTAACGCCATCTGGTGCTTGATTTGTTTGAACTGTAAATATTCCATCTTTGGCATTTGTTTGAACTGTATATAAATTTGTTTCAAAGAAGTCACCTTTTAATTCTGCTTTTTGTTTTTCACTTGGAATAATATCCATGGAAATATCTTGTGTTTCTTTGCTGTTATTTGCTGCATTGATAATAGACTTTGTTGCTTTTTCAACATTTGCATTCTTATAATCTAATTCATTTACATCTAATTGTCCCAGAGCATTCCACACCGCTAATTGGGTACTGTAATGAGCTTCTTGCCAATTACTAACACCTAGATCCTTAGGACTTTTTTGAGGATAACCATTCAATAATACACGATATACAATATTATCGGTCTTCCCCATCTCAGGAAGATCTTGACCATCTGGAGATTTTAAACCTAGCGTTAAACAATAAGCGATTTGATCATTGGCTGCCTTTATTAGTTCCGTTTTAATCGGTTT
>NZ_JBMDKC010000145.1:0-9975 GCF_057809515.1 Bacillus sp. FG16 | reverse complement strand
TTCTCCATATTTCTATGGAAAGTTTTTAGAGTGGGGTACTTCTAAAATGCCAGCATATCCATTTATAGAACCAGGTTTTCATTCTTCAAAAGAAGCGGCAATTCACGCTATGAAAGACATTTTGAAGAATGAAATGAGGCTGAATCTATGATAAATTTACGACCCGAAATTGTGCAAGCTCTTGAAAATAATCAGGGGCTTGTTTCTTTATTAGGTGGAAAACGTGTTTATTATCGTAAAGCCAAAAACGCTGAAGAGTTTCCGCGTATTACGTTTTTTGAATTAGATAATAGACCAGATCGTTTTGCAGATAACGAGGAAAGTGAAAGTGAAATCACATTCCAAATCGATATTTGGTCGAAAGGCAGTGCAACAGCAATTCATCAAAAAGTGAATGAAATCATGAAAAGTATTGGTTTCTCACGTTATGCAGTTGCTGATTTATATGAAGATGATACACAAATTTTTCATTACGCGATGCGATTCGCGAAAGGAGTGGAGTTATAGATGGCTGGAGAAGTGATTAAAATCAGTTCGACTGTCGGTGTAGATAGCCTTGTTTACGCCAAGTTATTAAAAGATGATGCAACAGGTGTTGACTATAGTGCAGTGAAAGAAATGGAAGGCGCTGTAAAGATTAAAACTTCTAAAAAGGTAGCTTCGGAGATTATGTGGAGCGATAATAAAAAATCAGAAATTGCTGAGTCTGATGGAGAAGTAGAAGTAGAAATTGAGCTTCGTAGTATTTCATTATCCACAAAAGCAGATATTGAAGGATATCCTGAAGTGAAAGACGGTGTGTTAGATGAGAGACGCGAAGGTGAAAAGCCATACCTAGCAATCGGATGGCGTTTCTTAAAGGCTAATGGGAAATATCGATATGTTTGGTTATTAAAAGGGAAGCTTTCACAAGAGGAAGAAGAAGGCGAAACGAAGAAGGATAAGCCTAACTTCCAAACAACGAAACTCAAAGGTTCGTTTATTGAGCGTGATTTTGATGATAGGCCTAAATTTACAGCGGATGCTGATGAACCTACATTTACAAAAACTGTGGGAGATAATTGGTTTAAAAAGGTGTATGAGAAGCCTGTAGTACAACCACCAGCAGGAAAGTAAGGGGGAGCAAAAGCTCTCTCTCTTTTTTATTAACGAGGAGGAAAAGCCATGAAATTAACACTAATAATCAAGGAAGAAAAGAAAATTTTTCATTTACCGGCGTTTATTCCAGCGCGTTTAATTCGTCAAGCACCTGAACTTGCTGATATTCCAAATAATCCAGGTCCTGAGGATATGGATAAAATGGTTCAATATGTAGTCAAAGTTTACGGGGAACAATTTACATTAGATCAATATTGGGACGGCGTGGATGCTCGTAAATTTTTATCCACAACTTCAGACGTAATTAATGCAATTATCAATGCAACTGTGGATGCGGCTGGTGGCACACCAGGAACTGGAGAAGAAACAAACCCAAACGCGTAGAGGGAGGAGGGCTCACGTTCACTGCGTTTATGGACGAGCTCTACCTCTCTTTATTACGTCAGGGGTATAAACATCATCATATCGATAATGAAATGGATATCTGGCATTATTTAAGGCTAAATCAAAAGTATCGAGAACAAGATCATTACAATAGTGGAAACCAAAATTCAAATGAAATCGAAGTTCCCGCAGAAAACATTATCTAAGGAGGGGGAAGATGATGGCAAATGAAATGAATAATTTAGTCGTTAGGCTGTCCCTTGATAATGTGAATTTTCGTCAAGGTATAGCGAATTCAGGACGTGCCGTAAGGACATTGCAGAACGAATTGAAATCAATCAGTACTGGTATGGGTGGCTTCGCTAATGCTAGTGATCAAACGCGTGCTAAAACAGATGCACTTAACAGACTGATTGAAGCGCAAAAAGAAAAAGTTAAGGCATTACGACAAGCTTATGATCAAAATAAGGCTAAGTTGGGTGAAAATGATGCAGCAACCCAGCGATACGCTTCACAGGTTAATAAGGCGGTCGCTGATTTAAATAGATTCGAAAATGAATTAAAACAAGTAAACCGCCAAGCGGAACAAAAAGGAATGGATAAATTAAACAACGCCTTAAAAGCCTTACAGGCTGAATTTCAGTCTATTACAACAGGCATGGGCGGTTTTTCTCATGCAACGGAGCAAACGCAAGCGAAAGTAGATGTTTTATCTCGTATGGTAGATAAACAAAAAGAGAAGATCAGGGAACTTCAACAAGCTTATAACCGTGCCAAAACAGAAGAAGGTGAAGCGAGTCAATCAGCGCAGCGGTACGCGGAACAAATCCATCGAGCGACAGGTGAACTAAATCGATTTGAAAACGAATTACGTCAGTCGAACCATGAATTAGAACAACAAGGAAATCGTTTATTAAACTTCGGTACTCGTATGGAGACGTTGGGTAATCATTTACAAAATGCTGGTATGCAAATCGGTATGGTGTTTGGCGGAATGACGTATGCAATAGGTCGGGGTTTAAAATCAGCTGTGGAAGAATCGATGAATTTTGAACAACAGATGGCAAACATAAAGGCTGTATCGGGTGCGACTGGACAAGAAATGAGTAAACTCTCTGAATTAGCTGTGAAGTATGGGGAAGATACAAAATATTCGTCTGTTGAGGCCGGAAAAGGGATTGAAGAATTAATAAAAGCCGGCGTTAGTTTAACGGACATCATCAATGGTGGATTAGAAGGAGCATTAAACTTAGCAGCCGCAGATGAACTAGAACTAGGAGAAGCAGCAGAAATTGCTTCTACCGCCTTAAATGCATTTAAAAAAGATGGTTTAAGTGTTACAGATGCCGCTAACTTACTTGCAGGAGCCGCTAATGCTTCAGCCACTGATGTACACGAATTAAAATATGGACTATCAGCTTCTGCAGCGGTTGCGGCAGGCGCTGGTATGACATTTAAAGATACAGCCACAGCTTTAGCGGTATTCGCTCAGAATGGGTTAAAAGGTTCAGATGCAGGTACGTCTTTAAAAACGATGCTGATGAGGTTGAACCCATCTACGAAAGAAGCATATAACAAGATGGCGGATTTAGGTCTTATCACATATAACGCGCAGGCTGGATTTGATTTCCTCGTGAAAAATGGTGTTACGCCAGCATCTAGAAGTGTAGGAGACATCGAGGTTGCGTTAGAAAAGTATGTCATGCAAACGGAAGGGGTAACGAAATGGAATGATAAGTGTGATACAACATTCCGAGAGTTAGCTACCAGTTCCGCGTTCTTATCGTCGAAATTCTATGATCAAGAAGGGCATATCCAAAGTTTAGAAAATATATCTGGGATTCTTCACGAATCCATGAAAGGTCTAACAGACCAACAACGAAGTATGGCGTTAGAAACATTATTCGGATCAGACGCAGTGCGTGGTGCAACGATTCTGTTTAATGAAGGATCACAAGGTGTAAATAAAATGTATACCGAGATGTCCAAAGTTACGGCTTTAGAGACCGCTAATACGAAAATGAACACGTTGAAAGGCCGCATGGAACAATTAAGTGGAGCGTTTGACACCATGAAAAAGACAATTGGTGACGCGCTTGCCCCTGTGGTTAGTGCTTTTGTGGGTGGCTTACAAAAGCTTGTGGATGGATTCAATGCACTTCCAGGACCGATACAAAAGGCAATCGCAATTACAGGTGGTATTGTGCTTGCTTTAACGGCTATTGCAACGGTTATTGGAGTCGTTCTAGCAGCTGTTGGAATGGTGGTTTCAGGGATTGGTGCTTTAGGGGTTGCATTAGGAACGTTAGCCACATCTTTAGGAATAGCAGGTGGAGTCGCAGGTTTGTTGGCCGCAGCGCTGGGACCCGTAGCAATTGCTTTAGGTGTGGTAGCGGCCGCAGTTGGTGTTGGAGTATTAGCATATAAAGGATATCAAAAAGCAACTGAAGACAGTATTACTTCTGTAGATCGCTTTGCTACGAATACAGAAGGGAAAGTAAGTTCTTCCACAAAGAAAGTTCTTGGTGAGTATTTCAAGCTGTCTGATGGCATTAGACAAAAGTTAACTGAAATTAGATTGAACCATGAAGTGATAACAGAGGAGCAATCACAGAAGTTAATTGGTCAATATGACAAGTTAGGTAACACGATTATAGAAAAAACAAATGCAAGACAACAAAAAGAAGTTGAGGGACTTAAAAAGTTCTTTGCGGATTCGTATGTACTGACTGCTGAAGAAGAAAATAAGCGGATGGAACAAATGAATCAACATTACGAACAAGAAAAGTTAAAGACGCAAGAAAAAGAAAATAAAATTAAAGAAATCATTCAAACTGCAGCAAATGAAAAGCGTGAATTCACTACATCTGAAAGGATTTCTTTACAAGCTTTACAAGATGAAATGGATCGGACAGCTATTCAGCACATGTCGGCAAATCAGATGGAGCAAAAAGTTATTTATGAAAACATGAGGGTACAAGCGAGTGAAATTACAGCTAGACAAGCTGCCGAAGTTGTTGAGAATAGTGCGAAAGCAAGAGATAAAGTGATTGAAGATGCGAAAAAGACTCGTGATGACAAAATTGCGTATGCGATACGCTTGCGAGATGAATCAGGAACACTGAATAAAGAAGAAGCGAACGCAGCGATTGCGGAAGCGAATCGTCAATATGAAAGCACCGTTTCTACAGCGCGGGATAAGCACAGAGAAATTGTGAGCGAAGCAAAATCCCAAGCTGGGGAACATGCAAATCAAGTGGATTGGGAAACGGGTCAGATAAAATCCAAATACCAAGTCATGAAAGATGATGTGGTTCGAAACATGCAAGAAACCTGGTCAGGTATAACAAAATGGTGGGAAGAAACAAAAACTTCAGCAAGCAATAAAGTAGAAGAAATCAAAAATACAGTTTCAAGGAAATTTGAAGAAAAGAAAAAAGCAGTCGTCGATAAAATGAAGGAAATAAAGAATGATATTGAAGACAAATGGAATACAGTTGAAAGATTCTTTAGTACGATAAATCTACGTTCCATCGGTAAATCCATTATAGAAGGACTTGAAAAAGGGTTGGATGATGCGACAGGTGGTTTATATAGTAAGGCGAAAGGCATTGCTGGAGAGATTAAAAAGACGATTTCTGGAGCGCTAGAAATTAACAGTCCATCTAAAGTGATGATTCCAGTTGGTAGTGCAGTTCCAGAAGGTGTTGGCGTTGGTATGGATAAGGGGAAACGATTTGTTGTGGATGCAGCCAAAAATGTAGTTGGAACTGTAAAAAAACAAATGAGTAATATGCCATCTGTTTTTGATTTTGGATTCCAAACAAATCAATATAGTATCCCGCAAAATACGTTTGGTAATTTTAGCGGATATACGCAACCGCAATTAGCTTACAACAACCCATCTATGGCAAAAACTATATTCCCAGATAGAGCGGGTAGAGAGCAAGAACTGAATGTAACGGTAAATATGACAAACGTTTTAGATGGAAAAGAATTAGCGAACGGAAGTTATGCATATACGACAAAACTTCAAGATCGTGAACAAAAAAGAAGAGCGGAATTTTAAGGGTGGTGAGCACGTTGGGGAAACTTAGTTTTACTTTTAATAATATTAGAAAAGATTATATTCAAATGCTAGTTGGAAGAAAACGCCCTTCCTGGGCTCCAGTTAAAAGAAAATTAGTAAGAGTCCCTCATCGCGCAGGGGCTCTTTTTCTTCATACAGAAACGGAGGAACGTCGTATTGATGTTCCTCTTGTAATTAAGACAGCAAAAGATATGGCTGATTTACAAAAGGTAAAAGAAGATTTAGCGGATTGGCTTTATACAGAGCAACCAGCTGAACTTGTTTTTGATGATGAATTAGATAGGACGTATCTAGCATTCATTGATGGTTCTGTTGATTTGGATGAATTAGTGAATAGAGGTAAAGGGGTTATTACTTTTGTTTGTCCAATGCCATATAAATTAGGAAAACAAAATACTCATGCGTTCTCTCAAAATGGTTCTACTGAAGTCACTGCTTCTTTTGTCAATCAAGGGAATATAGAAGCGCCTCCAATTATTGAAATCGAAGCACAGAAACCAAGTACATTTTTAGATGTGTGGTTTGGAGAGTATCCGTATAATCGAGATTACTTCAGAATGGGTTATCCTTTGAAAACAGAGCAATTACCCGTAGAAAGAAATCAAAGACTGATATGGGACGAAATGGCTACCACTGTAGGGTGGAGTAAAGTCAGTTCAATGGAAGATGGCAATCCGATTGGTGAAATGAAGTCAGATAAATACCAATTTTATTGTTCTGATTTTGGTATTAGTGCGGGGAAAGGGTGGCACGGTGCAGCTGTTAAAAAAAATATACCTAATGGGCCCGTACAAGACTTTATTATGCAGGCTTATGTTACATGTAAAAGTAAACGAATTAATGAGATGGGCCGAGTGGAAATAGCGATATTAGATGAAAACAGTAAAGTGCTTTCGAAAATAGCTATGACTGATGTGTTTTGGCAAGCTGAACAAAACCTTGGAACAATGGTAATCGGTTATGATAATAAACCAGGAAGAAGAAGTTTAATTTATGAGAGTGGAGATTACCCAAACACTTGGAATCAATATAAAGGGCGATTGTGGATAGCTAGAACAGGAAATGTATGGGAAGCGTATATTTCGAAATTCCTTCCGGGGGCGGAAAAAGATGATTCAGAACGATTTGTGCGGTGGACGGATGAAAATAATGATCACATGGAAAAAGCAGCACAAATCCAGATTAGTATGATGCAATGGCAAGATGTACCGCCAGTAGAAGCGATGACCGTTTCAGATTTGAAATTCTGGAAAGTGAATGTAAATACGCAAAATAATCCGCCTTACATTTTTGATACGGGAGATAAGGTTATAATCGATACAGAAAAAAGTCTTGTAACCATTAACGGTAAAAATGCGATTCATGTAAAAGACATTTTTAGTAATTTTCCCACTGTCATACGTGGTGAGAATCGTATCGATATCATGCCACCAGACGTGAAAGCGACCGTTCGTTATAGGGAGAGATATAGATGAGAACACCCAGCGGCATTTTGCATGTTGTGGATTTCAAAACAGATCAAATCGTTGCAGCTATTCAGTCAAATGACTATTGGGATGATAATAGGCGTTGGGAACTAAAACACAATGTTGATATGCTGGATTTCACTGTTTTTGATGGAACTACTCATTCAGCTACACTACAACAACAAAATCTTGTTCTAAAAGAGGTTCGGGATGGAAGAGTTGTACCATATGTCATTACAGAAACAGAGAAGAATTCAGACAAACGATCCATTACCACATATACTTCAGGAGCTTGGGTTCAAATTGCTAAGTCAGGCATTATAAAACCGCAACGAATAGAAGGAAAAACGGTAAACGAATATATTGATATGGCCCTAGTAGGCATGAAATGGAAACGTGGGAAAACGGATTATGCAGGATTCCATACGATGACCATTGATGAATTTATGGATCCCCTAACATTTTTAAAGAAAATAGCTTCTTTATTCAAATTAGAAATTCAGTACCGTGTGGAGGTTCAAGGATCACAAATACTTGGATGGTATGTTGATATGATTCAAAGGCGTGGCCGAGACACTGGTAAAGAAATAGAGTTAGGTAAAGATTTGATAGGTGTTACACGTATGGAACATTCAAGAGATATTTGTACAGCGTTAGTCGGATTTGTGAAAGGTGAAGGCGACAATGTAATTACCATCGAAAGTATCAACAGGGGACTTCCGTATATTGTTGATCATGATGCATTTCAACGATGGAACGAACGTGGTAAGCATAAGTTTGGTTTTTATACGCCAGAAACAGAAGAGTTACATATGACGCCACAACGTTTAATGACGTTAATGGAAATAGAATTAAAAAAGCGTGTTAATTCTTCCGTTTCGTATGAAGTAGAAGCACAATCGATTGGACGTATTTTCGGACTAGCACATGAACTCATTAACGAGGGTGATACGATCCGAATTAAAGATACGGGCTTCACACCTAAGTTATATCTGGAAGCACGTGTAATTGCCGGTGATGAATCTTTTACGGATCCTACACAAGATAAATATATATTTGGTGATTATCGTGAAATTACGGACCCGAACGAGGAATTACGAAAGATTTACAATCGAATCCTTAGTAAATTCGGTGAGAAACAAGAAATGCTGGATCAGCTAGATAAATTGGTGAAAGAAGCGAATGAAACAGCAAGTAGCGCTAAGAAAGAATCAGAAGCAGCGAAAATATTGGCTGAAAAGGTACAAGAGAATGTTAAAAACAATACTGTTGAAATTATAGAAGCTAAGAATTCGCCAACAACAGGGCTCAAACCTAATAAAACGCTTTGGCGTGATACGAGTAATGGTAAGCCTGGCGTTTTAAAAATATGGACAGGTGCAGCGTGGGAATCGGTTGTTCCTGATCCAGAAACTATCAAGAAAGAAACACTAACACAGGTTAATAAAGATATTGAGTCCACAAAAACAGAATTAAACCAAAAGGTACAAGAAGCACAGAATCAAGCTACAGGACAATTCAACAAAGTACAGGAAGGTTTACAAGGTGTCAGTCGTACAATTTCTACTATCGAAAATAAACAAGGTGAAATTGATAAGAAAGTAACTCAGGTTGAACAGGATTCTAATGGATTTAAAACGTCTATTGAATCGTTAACAAAAAAAGATAATGATATTAGCAATACATTACATACAGTGGAACAAACTGTAGAAGGCACAAAGAAGACGATTTCTGATGTGCAGCAAACAACAAGTGACCTAAAGAAAACAACTACTGAAATAGAAGAAAAAGCTGGGAAAATCAGCGAGAAGTTAACGAGTGTAGAAACAAAGGTTAATAGTGATAAAGCTGGCGGACGTAACCTTTTATTAAAATCAAATGTTAAATTTGAGAAGACCGATTATGTAATCAACCAGTATTCTCTTACTGAAAATTTCTCTACAGGTGAAGAATATACTTTTGTAATGAAAGGAACTTTACCTGCGGGTCAAAAGTTTGGTATATGGATGAATGGTGGGGCCAGCAATGTTGGGTATGCAACAAGTGTTTATGGTAATGGAATAACGTATGTAACTTTTAAAGCTGTTGCGGCTACAAGTGGAAATGAACGAAAGTTAAGCGTATATAATTACCCGAGTAGTACTACGAAATCTATTGTGGAATGGGTCGCCTTGTATAAAGGGAATAAGCCACAGGATTGGACAGCACCGCCTGAAGAACAGGTAACAGCGGATGAGTTCACTCAGAAAACAACTGAAATTGCAAAAAGCGTGGATGGAATGAAAGAAACAATTACAAAAGTAGAAAACAATCAAAGTGGATTTGATAAGCGTGTTGCGACTGTAGAAAAAGATGCAACTACCATTAAACAAAATGTCTCTTTCATACAAAATACGCAGACAGAACAAGGAAGACAATTACAAGAGGCGAAAGCTGGATGGGAAAATACTGCGAAAGCAATTGAAGGTAAAGTTGAGCTGAAACAAGTAGAGAATTATATTGCTGGGTTTAAAATCCCTGAGTTGAAGCAAACAGTTGATAAAAATAAACAAGATTTGTTGGGCGAATTAGCTAACAAACTTGCAACTGAGCAATTTAATCAAAAAATGACTTTGATTGATAACCGCTTTACTATCAATGAACAGGGTATAAATGCTGCAGCCAAAAAGACAGAGGTATACACAAAAGAGCAAGCGAATGGGCAATTTGCCACATCATCTTATGTAAGAGATATGGAAACACGTCTTCAGTTAACTGAAAAGGGTGTTAGCATATCTGTAAAAGAAAACGATGTAATCGCAGCATTCAATATGAGTAAAGAAAACATTACGTTGAATGCGAACAGAATTAACTTAAAAGGTTTTATTACAGCGAGCCATATTAAAGGACAAGTGTTAGAAGGAGTAACACTTAAAACGAGTGGAAATAGATTTGTTG
>NZ_JBMDKC010000144.1:0-10339 GCF_057809515.1 Bacillus sp. FG16 | reverse complement strand
TTTATTTTGGGAGCCTTTTCTTTTGGTAACAAACAAGTTATAATCTACTCAATAAATCGAATTATCAATCTTTATGTATACAGGAGGGATTCCTATGGTGGTCTACAAAGATAAAGAACGTGGAACATATTTCTTCGTTGTCAGAGTCCGTCAATTTGACGGTACACAAAAACAAGTGAAGCGTCGGGGGTTTAAAACGAAAAAGGAAGCACGTGAAGCGGAAGCAAAAATGTTGGTTGAAAAAGAAACGAACTCCAGTTTAACATTTGCTCAAGTGGCTGATAGCTATTTTGATTGGTATTGTCAGAGGAGGAAACAGTCTTCGATTAGCACCATTAAGACGATCCTTGAAAATCACTTATTAGAAAGATTCGGAAAATCAAAAATTAACAATATAACTGCTCAACATATCATGATTTACCAAAATGAAATTATAAACCAATATTCTGCCGTTTATTTAAAAAAGATTCACACCGTACTATCCTCAATTTTTAATTTTGCAATAAAGTTTTATGGTCTCGCAAGTAACCCTGCGAGAATTGCTGGCAACTTTGAAAAAGAATCAAATAAACGAATGAATTTTTGGGAATTTGATGAGTTTAAACAATTTATCGAAGTTGTAGATGACCCAATTTATAAAGCATTTTTCTCAACTCTGTATTATAGTGGCGCCCGAAAGGGGGAACTTTTAGCTTTAACATGGGCTGATATTAATTTCAAAGAAAACTCAATAGACATTAACAAAACCGAATATAACAGACAAATTACTACGCCCAAAACTAAGTCCTCTAATCGTGTTATTCTGTTACCTACATATGCCATCGATTTATTGAAAGAACTAAAAAATCATGCTACAGTAAAAATACCTTTAAAGAAAGATTATGTTGTATTTGGAGAACTTTATAAAAGCATCACTACAGCAACTCTTCATAAAGACTATGAAAAATACATTTTTATATCAGGTGTTAAACGCATATTAATCCATGAATTCAGACACTCTCATGCATCTTATCTAATTAACAAAGGTGTTAGCCCTCTTGTTGTAGCACAACGCCTTGGCCATTCAAATGTATCAACAACATTAAATACATATAGTCACTTATACCCGTCAAAGCAAGCAGAAGTTATTGCCTTTATGGAAGCTGATTTGTTATAATTGTTACCAAATCGTTCCCTCATCAAAAGTATTCCTTGATATTAAAGGATTCTAATTGATCTACACAATCAATTTTTACAACAACCTCTCGTAATTTTTTCTTTAACTTTATATCAGTTTGTAAATGCTCTTCTGAGAAAACTTTATATATCATTAATCCTTCTTGAGAAGGTACCTTCGTTAAGTTTAACTCACGAATATCGCGAGAAACCGTAGCTTGTGTTACTAATACATCTTTTTTTGCTAACAATTCTACTAATCTTTCTTGCTTATCTATTTCATACTCCTTTACAAATTGTTTAATTAACCGTTGTCTTTTTTCTTTTTTCATAAAAGACACCCCTTTTAATATTATAGCTCGCTATAATTTTCATCCGAAAGGGAGAGAAAAGAATGTTGCGGAAACGTTCATAGTTTAACTGTAAATATTAAATCAAACTAAATAAAAAAGAGAAGAACAGCATTCTGTTCTTCCTTTTACATTGAAAATCGTTCAATTGTTTGTTTCAAATCGGTTGCTTGCTTCTCTAAATCCTTTAATAATTGATCGATTACTATCATATTTTTAGACTGTTGTAGCGTCACACGCGCCACTTCTTGTGAACCAGCTGAAGTTTCTTCAGCAATTGCTGCTACAGCTTTTGTTTGTGCTCCTGTTTGATGAATGTGGCTCACTTGTTCATTCATATAACTACTAATTTGCTGAGTTGCATCGGCTACTTCCATAACACTTGATGACATTTCTTTTAAAATTAATTCCGTAGCTTCTCCACGCTGCGCCTCTTCTTTAGCTATTTTCACTTGTTCTGTCATTTTCATTGCAACTTGTTGTACTTCATCTTGCATATTCCGTAATAACTGCGATATGTTTCTTGCAGAATGATCACTTTCATCAGCAAGTTTCCGTACTTCTTCCGCAACAACCGCAAAGCCTCTTCCATGCTCTCCTGCGCGAGCTGCCTCAATAGAAGCATTTAGTGCTAATAAATTCGTTTGGCTAGCAATCGCACTCACAACAGACACAATATGTTCTACTTGTTTCATTCGTTCTTCTAACTTCTGTACATTTTGCATTGAATCTTCATTTTCTTTTGCCAATGTTTGAATACCGTGAATTAAAGACGTAAAGACACGAGTACTATGCCCTAAAGCTTGAACCATTTCTGAAGACAACGTATCAGACTGCTTCGCTTTTTCTTCTACTTCACTTGCAATAGACGTCGTTGTATCAACAGCAGAAACAATCGCTTGAATTGATGCCGCTGATTGCTCAGCGCCTGAAGAAATCTCTGCAAGTGTCTCAGATACACCCTGTGCTTGTTTCGTTGCTTCGCCTGTTTGTTTTCTAATCTGCTGTACTTGATTATTTGTATACGAAAATGTTGTATCAATATTTTTTACCATGCCCCTTAAGTTTCCTAACATCATATTAAATGCAACACTTAAAGATTTAATTTCATCATCTGTCTTCGGTAATGGAACATCTTCACGAATATCACCCTCAGCTGCTTTTCTTGCCGCCTCCTCTAACTTTCGAAGCGGTTTAATTAAAAATACAGCTGCTCCATATGCTAAAATTCCAGACCATACTACCCCTAATAGCATAACGATAATATTATATACAGTTTGACTTACATAACTTTGAAAATAATCGTATATCACGTAAATAAAAAATATACTTGTTGAATATGTAATGAAAGCTAAAACTGTAGTGAATAGCATAAGTTGTGTACGTAATCCAAAAGAAAATGTTTTCCTTTCTTTTTCCATCTTCTCTTTCCCCCTTTTTATAAGCAATATAAATACTACCTATATATTATTATCCATATTTTCATTATAGAAGGATATAGAGATTTTAAAAATTATTATTTCTTTGAATATCAAATTGCACGAAAAAAATAAAGGATTCTGACAATTTATGACTAATAACAGAAATAAGGGGCAACATTTGTGAAATATATTTTTAACTGGGGGTTTTGTATGATTCAAGTTCGAAATCTAGTAAAATCATTCGGTTCACTTGATGTGTTAAAAGGAATTGATTTAGAAGTAAAAGAAAAAGAAGTTGTTGTTTTAATTGGTGCCAGTGGTTCTGGTAAAAGTACATTACTTCGCTGTCTTAACTTTTTAGAAATGTACGATGAAGGCGAAATTCACTTACAAGGTGAGCGGATTGATCCAAAGCATTCAAATTTAAATAAAGTCCGTGAAAATGTCGGTATGGTTTTTCAGCACTTTAACCTCTTTCCTCATATGACCTCACTAGAAAACATCATAGAAGCACCTATTCACGTAAAAAAATTAGAGAAAGCAAATGCAAAAGATATTGGAAATCAACTTCTCCAAAAAGTCGGCCTTCAAGATAAAGCGGATGTAACTCCTCATCTTCTTTCAGGCGGTCAAAAACAGCGCATTGCCATTGCACGAGCTCTTGCAATGAGCCCTAAGATTATGCTATTTGATGAGCCTACCTCAGCTTTAGACCCTGAACTTGTTGGAGAAGTATTGCAAGTTATGAAAGAACTTGCTGAAGAAGGGATGACAATGGTTATTGTTACTCATGAAATGAATTTCGCAAGAGATGTAGCTGATCGCGTCATCTTTATGGACGATGGAAAGATTGTAGAAGATGCTCCGCCAGCACAATTCTTTTCAGCTCCATCACATGAACGGGCAAAACAATTTTTACGCAACGTTTTATAATGTAACTTCTGTTTCAAACGAAAAGGAATACATTCATACGGTGCACAACTAATCATCCAAATAAAATATTTCAATAACATACTTAAAACCATCCGTATGATCAATATATAGGAGGGGTTTTATGAAAAGAAAACTATTAACCATTGTTGCGAGCATTACACTATGTACATCCTTCATACTAGGAGCTTGTAGCAAAGAAAGCTCTACTACTTCATCAAATGGTGAAAAAGAATTTCGCTATGCGATGAGTGGATTATACAAACCTTTTAACTATAAAGAAAATGACGGCAAACTTGTCGGCTTTGATGTAGAAATCGGTGAAGCTCTTGCTAAAAAGATGAACATGAAGGCTACGCCAGTTACAAACCCATGGGAAACGCTAATTCAAGGTCTTCAAGCGAAGAAATATGATGTAATACTGGGTAGTATGGCAATTACAGAGGAGCGCTTAAAAGCTGTTAGTTTCTCAAATCCGTACTATCGCTCTGGCGCCCAAATTTTTGTGGCTAAAAAGAATACCGCTATCTCTTCTCCAGAAGATTTAAAGGGTAAGAAAATTGGTGTTGTAAAAGCTAGTACCTTTAAAAATCTTGTTGCAAAATATACAGATCAAATCACAGAATATGACAGTGATATTACTGCTCTTATGGATTTAGAGCCTGGGCGTGTTGACGCAGTAATTACGGATCAAATGGTTGGTCTACGTATGATAAAAGAAGGAAAATCGAATATAAAAGAAGCCGGAAAACCA
This sequence comes from Bacillus sp. FG16, assembly GCF_057809515.1. Classification (NCBI taxonomy): domain Bacteria; kingdom Bacillati; phylum Bacillota; class Bacilli; order Caryophanales; family Bacillaceae; genus Bacillus; species Bacillus sp. FG16. The sequence continues at coordinate 5,729 of NZ_JBMDKC010000144.1, read as the reverse complement.
TTAAATCTTGATGAAATGGGAATTGCTATTCGCAAAGATGATAAAGAAATGGTTGAGAAAGTAAATAAAGCGTTAGATGAAATCATTAAAGATGGTACGTATGAAAAGATCAGTAAAAAATGGTTCGGGCGTAATATTCTTGGTGAAGAGGAAAAAACGAAGTAAGTAAGTTAGCCATTCAAAAGATTCATAAACAGTGCCCCACTGATTAAGTGTTCATTTTATGTGGGGCATTTCATTCTCTACTAAAATCTATACAATATGAGGTGAAACGCATGTTTGAAATTTTTATCTCTTCCTATCCCACACTCTTAAAAGCTACTATTGTCACATTACAATTAACATTAACTTCCCTAGTACTCGGTTCATTAATTGGATTATTATTCGCTTTCTTTCGAATTTCGAATAACAAAGTTTTAAATAGCATTGCTCATATCTATATTGCTATTATTCGTGGTACACCTTTAATTGTTCAAATCGCTATTCTCTATTTTGGGATTACATCCGTTGTTGTTTTTACCCCTTTTTGGGCAGGAGCAATCGCTTTAGCAATTCATAACGGTGCATATATTACGGAAATTTTCCGTGGATCTATTCAATCCGTTGACCGGGGACAATTAGAAGCAGCTCGCTCTTTAGGTATGCCTTACCCTTTAGCTATGCGCCGGATTATATTACCACAAGCATTTCGTCTGTCTCTTCCTCCTCTAGGAAACCAATTTATTATCGGATTAAAAGACTCTTCACTTGTCGCTTACGTAGGACTGTCCGAATTATGGGGATCAGGTTTATCAATTGCAGCAGGTAACTTCCAACAATTAGATACTTACATAATCGTTGGTGCATACTATCTCGTACTTGTTCTTCTATTTACTTATTTTGTTAATCTTTTAGAAAAACGATTACAACGAAAAGAAACTAACTCCTTCCAAGTCCATAAAAAGAACAAAAAGGAAGTTTCTTTATAAGAAAAAGCAAGCCTGAGATGGCTTGCTTTTTCACTGCAAAAATATATTAATTTTTACTGATTTACTTTTTTAATACTCTCGTCTTCCTCTATATGTTCCTCACGATATGAAATATTATGAGGATCTAGTCCATTTCCTAAAGAACCATAGAAATGCTCTCTATGCGGATCCACTAATTCACTTCCGTGATAATACACACGTGGTGTATTCCAAAGTGCTGCCAATGCTTTTGTCATCGGCATTTCGTGATAACGTTCCGGCCACATTTCTTTAATCTTCTCTTTTACTAACGGATAGTATTTAGAGCTCATAGCAGGAAACAGATGGTGTTCTGTATGATATGAGAAATTGAAATGTAAAACGTCTACCCAGCGCGGCACTGTTACTGATAAACAGTTTGCTAACGGATCATTTACTGGAACAATTGGATTTAAGCGGTGATTTGTTGCGATATATGCCATTACAATAAAGTTAGCAATCAACAACGGAATAACATATGCAAATAACCATTTTCCAGGTCCCATAATAAACAATAAACTAATCCAAACTGTCCAAGGCAAAAGAAGTTGAAGCCATACAGATTTTTGATTGGATGACTTGAACTCTTTTATAAAATGAAAGAACATTCGAGTCGAATGCAATGTAAATTGAATTGTTAGTGACAGAAAACTAAAGAATGAACGTACATGTAGAGGCATACGATATACCCAACTCAAAAACTTACTCTTCTTAAGTTTCTCAAGTGTCGGCCATGCATCCGGATCATTCTCTTCATGCTGTGTATGAACATGATGCGTTGCATTATGCCACTTTCTCCAAAGCTTTGGCCCTGTTGATAATGGCATAAATGCAATCGCGCCTAAGAAGTCACGAAGCCATGCCTTTCTTACAACAGTTCCATGTAAAATTTCATGCCCTAAAAATCCAAGTGAAGCAAAACATAATCCAAGAACAATCGCAATTCCTAGATTCGCCCACACATTCAATTCAAATACACCAATCGATATTAACCCCGCCAATGCCACAAGCAAATAAGCCAGTCCACCAAATAAACGAGTAGGCACTGGTTTAAATGCTTTTTTCGGCAAATGTGGTGATACACGTGCTGCATACCACCCAAACGTATGAAGCTCCTTCATCCTTTTGCCCCTTTCTTATGCCGCGCCTTGCGCAACTTACATATATCAATTCTTGCTTCCAGATTGATTTTACTAGATGATCCAAAAAGCATCTATTATAAGGAAAATATACTCACTCTATCGTCTCTTATTTTTCGCTTTTATTATCAATGAAAAACATTTCTCTTTTTACTCTCTATCAACCTTTCCACATGATGAATCATAACAATAGAATTTCTATATTGTCAACAACTTTTATGACCTAGTAATAAAAGTTGGTTATACTTTTATAATCATACTTTATTTCACTAAAGAAAATGTATAGATTTCATAAGGATTTACCCACTATATATAGACATTTCCTTAAACGCCATAGACTCTATCTCATTCAATAACTCTCTATGTAATCAACAAACAGAATCACTTAAATTTAGTTTTATATAAATCCTACTTCTTCATAATGCCCCACCTAATTAATTATATTAAAATAATTTATAACCTCTTTTAATAAAAATAGACTACTTCTAAAACAACACACATGAATTTCATATAATATGGAAATATTAAAAGGAAAATTGTTCTAAAATCAGGAGGTTTCTGCAATGACAAGTGATACATTTCCACAACTGCCGCTATCTTATTGGATTGAATCTACTCAGTTTCCTACTTTCCCTCGTTTATCCGAAAATATAAAGACGAAAGTTGCTATTATCGGTGCTGGTATTACAGGTATTACTACTGCCTATTTACTTGCAAAAGAAGGCATCGATGTTGTTTTAATTGATTCTGGTCGTATTTTACACGGGACGACTGGACATACAACAGCGAAAGTAACAGCACAACATGATCTTATTTATGATGAATTAATAACTCATTTCGGTGTAGAAAAGGCCGGGCTTTACTATGAATCAAATAATCAGGCTCTACAATTCATAAATGAAACTGTTCAAACATATAAAATCGACTGTAATTTCTCAAATGAAGATTCATATTTATATACAACTACTGATAATGGATTAAGAAATTTATCGAAAGAATATGAAGCTTATCAAAAATTAAATATACCTTGTGACTACGTTCAATCTCTATCAATTCCTATTCCAGTACAATCTGCACTTGTCATGAAAAATCAAGCACAATTCCATCCCCTCCTTTATTTGAAAACACTTTTAGAAAAGTTTGTGGAGATGGGCGGCAAATTTTATGAACAAACAACAGCTATGGATGTCGAAAAAGGGGATTATCCACAAATAATTACAAAGGATGGCCATCATATCACTTGTGAATATGTCGTCTCTTGTTCACATTTTCCTTTTTATGATGCGAATAGCTTTTTCTTTACGAGAATGTATGCAGAACGCTCCTACGCTCTTGCAATAAAAGCAAAAACGGATTATCCAGGTGGCATGTATTTAAGTATTGATGATCCAAAACGCTCCTTACGCTATATAACAGATAATGGAGAAAAATTGATTTTGATTGGTGGGGAAAGTCATAAAACAGGACAAGGAATAAATACGATGCTTCATTATGAAGCACTCTACTCTTTTGCTGAAGCAACTTTTGGAGTAGATGAAGTTCCTTATAGATGGTCAGCACAAGATTTAATTACTCTAGACAAACTCCCTTATATCGGACATATTAACGAAAGGAATCCAAATATATTTGTTGCAACTGGATATCGCAAATGGGGAATGACAACTGGAACTGCTGCCGCTCACCTACTGAAGGACTCCATCCTAAAAGTCCACAGTCCCTATAAAGAACTATATGCACCATCACGCTTCCATGCAAATCCAGATATAAAAATGTTCCTCTCCCAGAACATTGATGTTGCGAAACATTTAATTGAAGGAAAGATTGAAACCGCATTACGTAAGCCAGAAGATCTCGAAGTTGGTGAAGGATCTGTCGTACATGTTAACGGTAAACGAGCAGGTGCTTATAAGGACAAAGAAGGTAAATTACATATCGTCGATACAACTTGTACACATCTCGGCTGTGAAGTTGAATGGAATAATGGTGATTGTACTTGGGATTGCCCTTGCCATGGTTCTCGTTTTTCAATTGAGGGAGACGTTCTTGAAGGTCCAGCAGATCAACCGTTAAAACGAGTTGATAATGAGTAAACAAATAAAGAAGTTCAACAGAATTACTGTTGAACTTCTTTATTTGTAATAAAACTTTTTCAGATAAATTTCGACACCAAGAAGGAAAATATTAACATTAAATAAAATAATATATTCATCTACAAATTAAAAGGGGTGAATATTATGCAACCTTCAGCTCCACCTCATCTAGAATCTACAGAAACTATCTTTTCAAGCTCTATTACAAAACTTGTTGTTTTTATTTGTTGGCTAGCCATTTTAGCTGATGGATATGATTTAGGTATTTACGGTGCCGTTCTACCAAAGCTCCTAGAAGACAAAAGCTGGGCGCTATCACCAGCGCATGCTGGTACAATTGCAAGCTATGCTTTATTTGGGATGTTTATTGGAGCTATTCTAGTTGGAACGATTACAGATCTAATTGGGCGTAAATGGACGCTTATATGCTGTTTAGCACTTTTTTCTATCACAATGGGTTTAGCGGCTATCGCTCCTTCTCCTGAGTTATTTGGATTGTCTCGATTTATAGGAGGAATCGGATTAGGCGGTGTTATCCCAACGGCTTCAGCACTTACTGTTGAATATTCCCCCCCAAAAAGGCAATCTTTTATTTATGCTCTTATGTTTACGGGCTATCCTTTAGGTATCGTGTTAGGTGCTATTTTGTCTATGTTTATGTTAGAAGATTTCGGATGGAGAATTATGTTTGGTATCGGAATAATTCCACTACTCCTTATTCCTTTCATTATTCGCTATTTACCTGAGTCCATTCAATTTTTATTATCACGTAATCGCCAAGAAGAAGTGAACCAAATTCTTAATCGTTTTCAAATTGAATTTCATGTAAAAAATAAAACTCATCAAGCCCCATCTACTATACAAAAGGAAAATGGATTTTTCACTTTAATCTCAAAAGAATACATAAAAGCAACGCTACTTTTTTGGATCACTTATATAATGGGAATGTTTCTAATATACGGTTTAAACACTTGGTTACCACAGATGATGCGTCAGGCGGGATATCCTCTTGGATCTAGTCTGTCATTCCTACTTATACTAAATATTACCGCAGCTATCGGCGCATTATTCGCTGGAGCAATTGCTGATCGTATAGGAGCAAAAATTGTTATTAGCATCTCTTATCTTATGGCAGCCATATGTATCGGACTATTAACAATTAAACCATCTGTTACAATCATTTATCTTTTAATTGGCCTTGCTGGTATTGGATCAGTCGGTATTACTCAAATATTAAATGCATATGTAACACAATACTTCCCATCACATATCCGAGCTACCTCCTTAGGCTGGGGACTGGGACTTGGCCGAGTTGGTGCAATTTCTGGCCCTATTCTCGTCGGTATTATTATGACAATGCAATATGACTTAGCATGGAATTTTTACTTATTCTCCTTTGCAGGTCTTATCGCAGCTATATCTGTTTTCTTCATTCCTACAAAATAAAAAGAGCACAAACTTTGAAGTGACCCCTAAAAGTTAGACACGGTTATTTCATTAGGCAGCTTGATAAA
>NZ_JBMDKC010000143.1:0-10537 GCF_057809515.1 Bacillus sp. FG16 | reverse complement strand
AAAGAGGTTCAGACACAAAAACAGGCTGTAGAGAAGACTTTCTCCACAGCCTGAAAAAAAGAATCCCATTGGGATTCTTTTTTGATTTCATTTCGTAAATATTAGGATGGCGATTAAATTTTCACTTTATTAACATATCATTTAATCCATTAGATAATTATATTTGGAACGGCCCTTAATTTTTAAAGAGAAATCCAAAATTGTTAGCTACCTTTTTCAGCTTATCATTTATTCAAAACTGGCTTCCAAAGCGATAAGGCAAAAATCCAATTTGAGTCGCCATTTCCTTGATGATCTTGAACCGCTTCATACACTTTTCCCTCATGTACTACCCTATCACCTTTAGTATATACTTTTCTTGCATCCCATTTTTCATATGTGGAATCCTCTAACTTAGTAGTTACATTCAAAACATCACTTCTACTAGATTCATTTCCAGCTAAATCAACCGCTGTCACTACATATTTATACGATGTATTAGCCTTCAAACCTTTATCTATAAAGGATGTATTAGCTGATGTCCCAATTTTATTCATAACCCCAGCGCTTTCTCTATATACAATATAATGGTCAACATCTACATTATCTTCTGATGGACTCCACATCAAATCAACAGTTGTCGCTGTTGTACCCATACTATGTAATCCTTTTGGTTGAGTCGGAGCCTCTTTATCTGGGATTGCATGTGTTGTCTTAACCTTTAGTTTTTCACTTTCTTTTGATATGTTTCCAGCAGAGTCTAATGCCTTTATTGTATAGGTATATTCCGTATCTGCTTTTAACTTTTTATCAATAAAAGTTGTACCTGGTACCGTATCAATTACTTCTCCATTACGTAACACTTGATATTCTTTTACACCTATATTATCAGTAGAAGCCTTCCATGTTATTTCAACACTATTGGCAGAAACTTTAGAGGCATTTAATTCAGTTGGTTGACTTGGAGCTACTGTATCAGGTGTTTCATTATTTACTAAATTTACATCAATTACATTATAAAAGGCATTTGACGTATCTGCTACATCCCATACAGCTAAAATAACATGATAACCATTACGATCAGTTGGTACATTAATTGTATGTGTTAAATTATTTGATGCAGCCGAACCGTCATGTTTCACAGTTCCAATTGGTTCTAATTCAGCACGCGTTAATGGTTTATTAGGATCCCATCCCTTTTTTGTAATGTAGTAATGCCATTTACTTGTAAGATGTGCAGCTGTATATTTCCATGTAAATGTATTTGCTCCACCCTTAATTGTGTTTTTGAACCAACGATTTGTTGTTTGTTGGTCAAGAGTTCCTCCAAATAATCCTCCTGCCGAAGCAATTTTACCATCAATCGGTCCACCATCTGGAAACCCTTTAGGTGCTTCTAGACTTTGAGGTTCATACATTACATTTCCACAATTTAAATTTAATGCCCCATAATTCTGACTACATAAAGCAGCACGACTACTCGGTTTTTCAACAAACCCATGTGCATACGCACTTTGAGGAATCATTGTAATTGCCGTCATCCCTGCAGCCAGAACACAAGCACCAATTCCTTTTTTACTTTTTCTTAATCTTTCCAATTTAGATGTTAATTTCAAATTCATTCTTGTCCCCCCAATATATTGTTCTCGCTAATATAATAGCAATATAGGGATAAACGAACAAATCACCAATTAATATATTAATATCTCTCATAAATTGGTACATTTATTATTATTTTTAATCTCCTATAAAAATAAAGTAAATACAATTACGCTATTTTGTAACATTATGTATTTAAAGAAGACTAAAAACTCCGTTTAATTTCACAAAAAATTCAAATATTAAAACAGATAATTAAATCATGTAGGAAAAATAAATTTTTTATATTACAAAAAAGCAAAAAAAGTCTGGAAGAAACCGATTATATCCGTTTCTTCCAGACTTTCACTTCTTTTATACCACCACAAATCCTTTAACCTTAAACATATACACTTGAGGTTAAAACCCACATAACTAATATTATCTATATATTGACTAGCTTCTAGATGTTAAAATTCATAAATTAATAGTAACAAATCAAATAAAACAAGCCTTTTAACAAACACATATAATACTCCTACTAATTCAAACTAACGCTTAATTACTCATACAATAACTTAAGGTATCTAGCTGCTTAACTATATTTTCTTTATTAATAGCCATTTTCTATCCTGTATTTCCTTACTTTAAACAGATTATTAAGAGATTATTAATGTCCAAGAAAAGAGAAATGATTTAAAAATCCAATTTTAATTATCATATTTTAATAATTTATTGTGTTATTTTTATCTAATAAGGTACAGAAACAAAGGATGAACTTCAGTGTGCTTGAGAAACGTTCTTAGGGTGGAACGTTTAAAGGGTACTTTAGTACTGAGTTTTTATTAAATGTTCCTGTACCTAATATTTAAATTAACGTATGTCAAAATATTTTACAATACGAGTATTAAACGTTACATATTTTTATATAAAATGATATATTTCATCAACACGCCTCTTCTAATCTTTATGATAAATATAGAAAATTTAGCTCTTTAGGATTTAATTTTAGAGTTCTCATAAAAATATATAATAGATTAGACACATAATTGTCACAAATTAATAGTTTATCTACTTTTTGATTAGCTATGAAAACTTTATTACCACTTCAATATTTACCGCTAAACTAAAGCACCTCTATACCTACAATTTCTTAAAATTCTTTTAAATAATCTTTCAAAAGAGTCAATAGTTTTATATTTTTTATTTTTTTATTGTACATTTGTACATTTGATGTTAGGATTATGCCTATTAAAATTGAATCCTAACGATTCTTCTTTATAATTTCCATGTTTTAATTGTTAAATAAAAATATTGATTCTGATATATATTTAAAATCAGAACGAAAATGTCGTTATTTTACAATGATGTCGTGGAATACCTTTAGAATGGAAAGATATATGCAACAACGCGTTAAGGGGTTACAGGGGGAACAAAAATGAGAGACTTTTTTGATGATAAGTATAAAAATATTGAATTGAAAAGGAGGTTAATAAATTTAATAAGTGAAATTAGCGAATTCAAAGGAAAATTAGCTGCTTATCAGGAACAAAACCCGGACATATTTAATAGCTTAGAAAAAACTATACCACTACATTACATAAAAAATTTCACAACTATTTACGAGGATATAAAAGTTCCTAATAAAAGATTAAAAGAACTTATTTTAGATGATATCGTACCTCAAAATATTTCGGAAGATGCTATTTTTTGCTATTATCAAACACTTTCTTTTGTACATAAAAACTCCTGTACTTTATTAATCAATCCAGCAACTATACAGGAATTACATTTTCAACTAATACATTACATTACCTCTGACAGTGCCAAATGGCGTGAAAAACCTTTTATTATTCCAGGAATTCCAGAACATGGAATGCACTTGAATAGTTACCGCATTCTTCCGCATGAACTTATTCCACAGTTTATGGAGCAATTATGTGATCAATACAACTCATTAAATACTAGTAAGGGGCTTCATTCACTTTTATTAATAGCTCGTTTTATATTAAATTTTTATTGCATAGTCCCTTTCAATCAAGGTAATAACAGGTTGGCATTTATGTTAATGCAATTGCTGTTAATTAGGAGTGGACACACATTTGTAAAATATGTATGTTTGGATAAATATATTAAGAAACATGAATCTGATTATTACAATTCGATTTATAAATCTTCGGTGAATTGGTACTGCGAGGAACATAATAATAGCTTTTGGTTAAAAACGTTTTTAACAATTATATTAGAGGCTTACAAAGATCTTCATAACACAGTTCTAGATTCTATATGTAAACATACTAAAGTTGAGAGAATTCAGGATTTTATACTTAAACAAAAACAACCCTTTACCAAGGAAAGTATTCGTAACACTTATCCAGACATTGCAGAGAGTACAATCAGTAAGGCTTTAAATTCCTTGCAACTGTTTGGCCATATTAAGCTAGTTACAAAAGGAAGAAACGCAAAGTGGATTAAAATTTGACCATACTTTCAAGATACCTGAGGTTCACAAATTCAATAATAACTTTATCATTGAATTTCATTTTCCTTTTAAGCTATTATTACTTTTTTAGTTATTTCTAATTCCAACAAAACAGTTTATAGGAAAAGGTCCGCTTCCCTCCGCCTTTTCCTATAATAAAATTAAATATAAACATAGAATAATTGTCGAAAAAAGTCGCATTTTAATATTTTTTCTTTATTTTCTGGTTGTAAACGTTTCACTTTCATGTTACCATCTTAATCAAACAATAGATGGTAATAAAAATGAAAGTATTTCTTTCCCTTAGAAACATATAAACGTACGGTAATATCAAGAAAATAAGGCCAAAGAAATATTTGATACCTACCAAAATAATGAATAGGAATTTTGTTGCGCTGTTTTTTCTGATAATTAAGAAAATGCATTTTGTCCCTAAACAAAATTTGTTGGTGCGCAAAATTCAAATACACTAGAACATCCAAATAAATGAAATATCCTTTTTCATTGAGTATTAAGGTATGAAAAAAGAATTCTTCCTACAAAATTTAGCTGATTAACATAAAGACATCTAAATTACTACCTTTATCGCCATCTATTGTTGACAACATATTTACCAAATAAAAAGAACCTATCGAGGGTTCTTTTTATTATAATCATTCAAATTTCAATTCTATCTTAATACTTACATTTCCACACAAATTACATCTACTTTTTGCTCTCAATTATTGAATTAATAATATAGCACATCAAATTTATTAATTCTTATCTTCAATTAGTTTAAATTAGTGAATAAAATTCAATCATATAAAAATAATAAATACAACTAATCGTTATATATTAAAGAGGTGTCAATTTTGTCCTTACATGAAGAGACCTTAGAAACTAAGACAGATAAAACCATTGAAAAGATCCAAACAAGTAACTTAAAACAACTTAAAAATACACTAGATAATATCTTTGATATTAGTGCAGATTTAATTGAACATCCTTTGCAATTAAAAACAAACACGAATATTTTACTATATTATTTTGAAGGCCTTACAGATGGTGTTGCATTAAAAACCAATGTTGTTACACCATTATTACAAGAAGTAAATGAAGACAGTCAAATATTTAATTCTAATATTATTGCTACTCATACCAAAATAGTATATACATGGAATGAAATTAAAGAAGGATTACTTGAGGGGCAATGTGTACTGTTTATGGAGAAAGAAAAGCGGTCACTTCTAATAAATACAAAAGGCTGGGCAGAGAGAGCAATTCAAGAGCCAATTTCAGAAGTTACTATTAAAGGATCCCATGATGGATTTATTGAAAATGCCACAAAAAATATAGGTCTTATCCGTCGATATATTCCTTCTACAGAGTTAAAAATCAAAAAGCTGACGATTGGAGAACGAGCCACTTCTTTAGTCTATTTAATTTACTTAGGTGATGTAGCAAACGCAGATGTAGTCCAAGAAATTGAAACTAGAATCTGTAAAATCAAAACAGATGCGGTATTAAGTATTGGAGAGCTATCTAATTATACAAAAGATCAAAATTGGACTCCTTTTCCACAGGCTTATTTAAGCGAGCGCCCAGACGCCATTTCAAATCATATACTTGATGGGAAAGTAGCAGTATTAATGGATAGATCCCCTGGTGCAATGGTTGTTCCTATGAATTTGATTGGATTTTTCCAAACCCCAGATGACTATAATATTCATTGGCTCATCGCATCATTTTTTCGCTTATTACGATTTGCAGGATTTATTATAGCTATTTTTTTACCCGCATTTTATATTGCTATAGTCTCTTTTCACTTTGAAATTATTCCTATAGACTTATACACTTCTATTGCAACATCAAGAGTCAAAGTCCCTTTCTCCCCCTTATTGGAAGCTTTTATAATGGAAATTACACTAGAAATGCTACGTGAAGCTGGTATTCGCTTACCACAACCAATTGGACAAACTATTGGGATCGTTGGAGGGATTGTAATTGGACAGGCGGCTGTTCAAGCTGGTCTTGTTAGTAACGTTATAGTTATTATCGTATCTATTACAGCCATTGCTTCATTTATTGTTTCTAATTATGATTTATCAAGTTCTATACGCCTTATCCGTTTTCCAATGATGTTATTGGCCTACTTTTATGGGATTGTCGGTATTGTTAGTGGATTAATGCTCTTATTTGCTCATTTTGTTTCACTAACTTCCTATGGTTCACCATACGGCATGCCAATCGCACCATTTCGTCTCCAAGAGCTAAAAGATTCTTTTGTAAGATTTCCTATTTCGATGATTACCACCCGCTCGAGTACAGGACAGCCGAAACAAAGAAAGAAAAAAGAAGGTGGTTAACATGGGGAATCTTAAGTTCCAAAAAGTAACTTTATTCGAATTTATTATTTTCATTCATTCGCTGCAACTTGCATCTGGTATGTTAATTATGCCAAGCCCACTTGCTACTACTGCTGGTACAGATGGCTGGATTTCGATCATTCTCGGATGGATAGTTACTTCTATAATCGGTGTATTTATTATATTAATGTTACAAAAAAATCCTAACAAAAATTTCTCACAAATCTTAAAAACATACTTTGGTAAATGGATAGGGACAATTCTTTTTCTTGCATATGCCTTTTATCTATTTTTTGCTGGATTTAATACTTTATTAAAGGCAACTGATATTGTAAAAGTGTGGATATTCCCTTCCACTCCTGCTTATCAAATCACCATATTATTACTATTACCTTTCATTATTTTAGCCCTGAGTGGGTTAAGGGCTCTTACTAGTTATTCTATGCTTGTTTTCTTCTTCACTACTTGGATGCCACTATTTCTTCTTTTTTCACTAAAGACTAACTACAATCCTTTACACCTACTACCTATATTTAAAGAAGGATTATACCCTATTGTAAAAGCAACAAAAGAAACCATTACTCCTTATGCTGGGCTAGAAATTGCATATTATATATACCCATTCTTACAAAAAAAACAAAAAGCCATAAAAGGACTACTAATAGCGAATACTGGAACCATGTTTTTCTATCTATATGTTACTATTCTTTCTTATATATACTTTAGTCTAGAGGGGATAAAAGACGTAATCTGGCCAGTATTTCATCTGTTAAAAGGGGTTCGTTTTTCTTTCATGGAACGATTAGAAATTATATATATCGCTTACTATTTAATTGTATTTTCCACTACGATATATCCGTATTTATTTTTCAGTTTTGAATCTGTGACCATTTCACTTCAAAAAAACGCCCGCAATTGGGTGCTGCTTGCTTTTATGTTATTTATAGTTGGCCTATTTATTTTCCTAAATCCTGATGTGGATCAATATTTGTTTATATATTCTCTTATGGATATCTTAAATGTCGTTTTCTTTATTCTATTACCAATCTTATTTTTCACTTACAGTATTCTTTTTACTTGGATTACTAGGAGGAAACAACTTTGATTCGAAAATGGATATGGATTGTAATTTGTTGTGTATATATAATTGGTTGTAGTCAGAGAATTCCTCTTGAGAAGGTTTCATTAATCCTGTTAATTGGCTTGGATAGAACCCCTAATGGAGATATAAAAGTGGGAACAAGCATACCACTCTTTCATCATAAACAGCAAAAAAGTACTATAGAACATTGGACACAAGCATCAACTGTATATACTGGATTCAGTAAGATAGACACGAAGTTAACGGGCTTTATGACAGCTTCCAAAGCTGAAATCATTTTAATTGGGAAAAAATTAGCGCAAGAAGCAAATTGGTTGCAGGAGCTTGATTCTTCTTACCGTGATCCTTACGCTACCATTAATGCTAAAGTAGTACTTGTAGATGGACCTGCAGAAGAAATTTTTAAAATTCATAAGCCTAGTAAACCATCACTTTCATCTTATATAAATGGTGTAATTGAATCGTCAATTCAAAATAACCAATCCGTCTCTTCTACAATTCAACAATTAATGAGAGAACAAAATGAAGAAGGAATGACGCAAGCTGTTCCAATTATCAAAAAAACAAAGAATGAAATCGACACAGTAGGAATTGCATTTTTAAATCGAAAAGGGAAATATTTAACTCATATCCCTAAAAAAGATGTTAAATTTTTCAATCTTATAAATAAGCAAAAAAGTAGCGGGCGAATGATACTACACCTTGCGCTTCCTCCTAAAAAGTCCAACAAAAAAACAAACACTTCTATCTTCGTACAGAACGCGACAAGGAAGGTAGTTGTTAATTTTCAAAACGGAAAGTTTGTATTTAATCTCGATATATATGCTAATGTAGCTTTAATAGAAAAAACCAATGCGAATTTAATTAAGGGGCACTATGATAATAAAAAAAATATAAATAATTTAAAAAGGGCTATTCAAAAAGAAATTAATAATAATTTACAAAATATGTTGTATGAAATACAGCAGAATAAAATTGATCCAATCGGATTATCCCTATATGCTAGAGCATTTCAATATAAAGAGTGGAAAAAAGTAAAAGGTGATTGGTTGCAAGCGTTAGCAGAGGCTAAAATAAATGTAAAGACGCACGTCAAAATAAAAGATACTGGGACCATTAGAAATTAGACTGGGATTTAATAGCATTACTCAGTAGTATTTTTTCTCTTAAATAATTATTATGTAAAAAATGCTAACGTAAAAAATCTTTCCGTTCTTTTAAAAGAGAAATAATTCAACTACGTTAATCAAACACCAGTTTCTAATTTAATGAGCTGAAGAAATTATAACTCTGTTGTAGTAGATATGCCCGATTCCATTCCGATTGTAATCCATGACATAGCGTCAAAGCCTAAATTAAGGAATTTAGGCTTTTTGAGTTCGCAAGAATATCTTGGTTTTAGTTCTATGTACCTTACTACAATAATTACAGGGTCTTTGTTTATTTTATTTGCTTTTAGATAATACACACCCAATTTCAGTTAAAATTGTTTAAATGTTAATTAATTTTTAAAATGATATATCTATAAGCTCTTTTAGCAAATATAATATAATATTATACATATATAACCAACTTGGGGACTATTATTAGTTTTCTAAATACAGACTTAATTAACACTATACAAATAGTGTTAATTATCTTAATTGAATATTAGTAATAGTAAGTATAAACATTATCAATTTACTATATATTACATTTATGTAAAAATAGATGTATGTTAAGCTTATTCAAAATCTTTCCCCTAATAAAGATTTGAAGTAGCATTTCATGATTCTCCTTACTGTTAATATGCCTTGAAAAAGAACCCTATAGGGTTCTTTTTCTTTTCATTATAACCTCAGTAAGTCCTTATTTAACATGTAAAAAGGACTGCTAATTACTTGCAGCCCTTTTACATGTTAATATACACTTGTATTAAATACTTAACACTTTATTGTATTAAGGTGTTTATAAAAACTAAACATGCCATTATCATTTAAATATATAACACTTCAAAGTTTAGAAGTATACAATAACAAATCTTTCCCAGCTTCCAGCTACATAACTAGTAGCTGTTAATTCTCTACCACCATTTGCTGATATATATCTACCATTACTTAGTGCTTGTAATACATATATCCTATTGTCTCCACCATTATATAAGATAAACTTTTCCCATGCCCCAATTGATGTACGATCTGCTACTACTCTACCATTTGGCTCAAACGAAACATACTTCCCATTACTTTTAGCTTTTAAAGCGTACGTATATAATTCCCCAGTCGGAATTAATTCGAATTTCTCCCATTCATTAACTGCATTACGATTTGCTATTACATTTCCAAAAGGCTCAGCGGAAACATATTGTAAATTTGCTGCCTGGATAGCAACTGTCCAACTTCCATTAAATAAATTCACGCCTTTTAGTGAACCTGCTTTTGATAGGTTGGCTGCCGATACATCATTCGATGGGGTAATCATCAATATCATTAAAACCATCGACAACACCATTAAAACTAACTTTTTTGAGATTGCATTACCACTTACACGTGTTATGAACCTTTTCATTCCCATTCCTCCCTTAATATACAGAACTCATATACATCATACTAAATATGTAAAATATTGTAATACAAAAGTTGATTTATCAACAAATACCTTACTATTCTGTTTCTTTTTTCTCAAATCTATAGCACTTAAACATGTATCAATTCTCAAGCACATTTTTAAAATTATTTTCTCCTGATAAAAGAATGTAGCAGTTGATAGCAACGAGAGTATATACAAAAGAGAGAATCTTTTCATTTCACTTCTCTTTAAATAAAAGCCAAATAGCCGTTCATAATGAACGACTATTTGCATCTAACTAATAATTAGAATGTTTTTCATGTTACTCTATTTTGTTTAATCCCGTTGAAGTAACTTGATAGGTTCTTTTTTTGCCCATATATTCTTGTTTATTATTCTCAAGATTAATAAGTATAGCGCGTGTTTTTTCTTTTACTGCTTCCCCTTCTATATAAGTTCCGTTTAATGTTTTAACATCGATAAAAGTGTCTATACTGCTTA
>NZ_JBMDKC010000142.1:0-10619 GCF_057809515.1 Bacillus sp. FG16 | reverse complement strand
GATTAGATAAAGATGCTGGTATCGATTATCAATCTTTAAATGGTGAGCAAATTTATAAAGGTAGCCGCATTTTAGAAGTTGAAAGTGCTGGAGAAGATCAAGCAAATGTATATGTAGACGTTACCACAGAGTTTACACCAAAGGATTCACCAGATAAAAAACAGGGCCGATTGTACTATCTCATTCGAGTTCAGGGTTCGTCAGATGGATACACTGTTGTAGATCTACCTCAACCATATATGCCGAAAGTTGGTGTAAATAAATCTATTCAGAGTAAATATGCCAATCTTTCAAAGGATATGAAATCGGAACAAGAGGTAAGAAAATTTTTTGAATCGTTTTTTAAGGCATATACAGCAAAAGACCGTGGTGATGAGATTAAATTTTTCTTCCAAAAGTCAAATGATATTCAATCTCTACAAGGTTCGATGGAATACGTGAAAGTTGAAGATGTAAATGTATATCCGATGAAAAAAGAAAAACAATTTCTTGTACAGTGTAGTGTGAAATTGAAACAACCTGTTTCAGGAGTCATATCAGAACACAGCTTTGAATTTACATTAGACCGTAAAGGAGAAGGGAAATTTGAGATATTGAAGATGCAACCAATATCTTATGAAGTGAAATAAAAAGGGGGATGATTTGGAATGCAACATCTATTAGACGTATTAATGTTAGGGAATATCGATATAACAGGTGTTAAAGGTAGTGGGAATAGTAATGTTTTAAGTACAATTCAAACAATCTATGTGTGGGCAGTGTTAATTATTATTGTAGGATTAGTAGCATTTAAAAAGTTTCGTGCGGCAGTTGGGATCTTGGTGGTTGGCAGTATTCTTGGAGTATTTGTATATGGTCCGGATAATATTGTTTCTTTAGGGGATAGTCTTTTGAAGTTCTTTGGGTTGAAAGGTTAAGGGTGTCAGAAGATGCATAGGTACAAGGGATATTGTACGAGTACTTTGTGGCGTATACCAAATTTGATTCGAGGTCTTGCAGGGGGCAAGGAAGGGTTTCAACTTCCTTTTGCCCTTACTGTGACACAAATATTGTTTATCTTGGTTTTATTTTTTGTTAGTTTACCGCTTTTTATTGTGGCAGCACCTGTAATTGATAATAAAGTAGCTCGTTTTGTTGTATTAAATATCATTTTACCCAGCTTCTTTGGATATTTAATTGGTGGGCAAACAAGAGAAAATATGAATATTTTACGATATTACTATATTAAACGAAGAACCAAGCAAGAACCGAAAGAGATGATACGTTTTGAAGAAGTAGAACAAACAAAAATGATTTATGTTAAAGGGAAGATTCGTTTACAGCGTTCGAAAATGTAAAGGGGAGATGGGCATATGAAACTTCAAAGTGATATTGCTGCTGTGTGTGGGAATACCATTTTTACAGAAGATGGACGTGAACAGAAATGGTACAAATCTGGAGGGTTTCATACAAGTTTTGATTCTGAGAACCAATTGGCTCTTCATTTTCAAGATTTAAGACGGTTGTTTAAAGAAATAAAGAGGGAAATTCATTGTATCATCGTTCCCGTCAGGCAATCACTTGATGATGTAAGAGAGCAATATTTAGAAGCAGTACGTGGGAATCTTCGTGTAGTTGCGACAGAACATGTAAATGCAATTTTTGATTATTTAAAAACCAGCTCAGAGTTAGGGGCAGAAGAGAATAAGAGTGAATTTTATATTGGAGTTGAACTTTCAAAAGGTACAGCAGCGGATGAAGACGATGATATGTCCTTTAAAGAAATTTTTGAATATGTTTCGGACTGGTTGAAAGAAAAGATTTCCAAGGTAAAGGGGAAAAGTACTTATTTAACAGCGGAACGCCTTCAGAGGGCTTTAAGAGCAGGCAGGGATGTAGATAATGTATTAAAAACTCTTCCTTTTCATTTTAAATCACTCAGTTGTGAAGAAATGGGGAGATTAATCCCTTGGATGTTCAATTTAGGTGTACGATATCCGCAAGGATGGAAAGGGTGGGAAGAAAGATTTACCCCTATTACAAATAAAAAAGGTGAAATTATTGCACGTGTACAAACGAAGGATGAAGTCTTGAATTTACAGATGACAGGAATTGAAAATCCAAAAAGTAGACGACATCTTACTTTGCATCAAACTGATGCTAAAGGAGTGAATCATCAAACACATGTCTCTTATTTACACCTTGTAAAAATGCCTGATACCATCTATTTTCCAGACATACGTTGGCTTGAAAATCTTAGGAATTTACCATTTGGTGTGGGTGTTAGCTTGAAAATGACTTATCAAAGTCCAGATAAAAGATTAGGGAAATTAAGACGTCAGAAAGCTAACTTAGAAGATCAAGTAAACCATCTTTCGCAATTTAATGAAAATGCGAGTTCTAATGTATATGAAGGGCTGGCATTGGCTGAAGAAGTCATTGGAAATGTTGAAAAGGAACGAGATGGAAGTTACTTGATGAGTGCGATTTTTGCAGTTAGTGCACCCGACCTAGATTTACTGTCTGTACGTGTAAAGGATTTAATTGAAGAATATGCATCAATTGGTTTTCGATTGCAAAATACTTATGGTTTACAACTACGTAGTTTGATGGAGTGTCTTCCAGGATCGAAAAGATATGTAACAGAATTTATACAGGATGTAGACGTGAATGCGGTCACCGCCAGCTTTTTTGGAAATCGTCAAGAGTTAGGAGATGACTATGGCGCATATCTTGCAAGGACTTTAGAAGGAAAGCCAGTTTATTATATGCCTGGATTGGCCGCCTCTGGTACAGTTGCAACGCAGTCTCTAGTTATGGTTCTTACAGGGAAAACGGGTGGCGGAAAATCCGTTGGAGGTAATCATATTACTTATGAATCAGCTCTTGCTGGTGCGAAAGTCATGTTGCTGGATCCAAAAGCAGAGAGGAAAAACCTATGTCATTGGGATGAAAAACTAACGGAGCTGGGCACAGAACTTAACTTTATTTCTTTTACAAATAAAGATGAGGATGCAGGAAAATTAGATCCATTCCTCCTATTTGAAAATCGTCAAGATGCCTCAGATATTGCACGAGAAATTATTAACTATCTTTTAAATATTAATATCCGAAATAATAGTATGCAAAGTTCCGTTGTGGCAAGGGCTGTTCGACA
Source organism: Bacillus sp. FG16 (assembly GCF_057809515.1). Classification (NCBI taxonomy): domain Bacteria; kingdom Bacillati; phylum Bacillota; class Bacilli; order Caryophanales; family Bacillaceae; genus Bacillus; species Bacillus sp. FG16. The sequence goes on along the minus strand of NZ_JBMDKC010000142.1, from coordinate 7,483 downwards.
AGTGGCAAAACGTAAGAATCCTTCTATCCGCTTTGTAAAAGAAGAATTAAGAATGATTGCTACAGATACAGAAATGACAGAAGAAAAAAGAAACATTGCTTTAAACTTAGCGAGTACTTTAGAGGAATTAGAATCTATCTCATTAGCGCGACTTATTTTTGCAGAACCAACGAATACCGATAATGTATTAAATTACGCTAACCAATTAAATGTTCTTCAAGTTGATAACTTACATTTACCAAACAAAGATACACCGCCAGAAGAATATTCAGAGGACAATATTATCTCTGTTGCAATTCTGTTTAGTTTAACAGCATATATGATCAGATTTATGAAGATGTTCCCGAATGATTTAACCATGATCGCAATAGATGAAGCGTGGAATTTTTTTCAAAACCCAGCTGGAGAACGCCTAATAGATAAATTGTTTCGTGAAGGGCGAAGTTTATTATCACCAATCCTGTTAATGACTCAGAATTTGACAGATATTCCAGAAGGTATGAGAGGGCAAATCGGGATGTCATTCCATTTTCGTACGGATGAATCACGTGATATCGAAGCAATTAATCAGTTCTTACGATTGGATGATTCAAGTGGTCTAGAAGGTGTTTTACCAAAGTTGTCATCTGGATATTGTGTATTTCGAGATTTACAAAAGCGTACAGGAATTATGCAAATGCGCGTTTTACAAGATCATTTATTTGATGCTTTTGATACATCTAAGGATATACGAGAAATAGCCAAACAGGAAAAAGAACAGCTAGAAAAGAGAGAGGAAGTCATGCAATAAAACGTAGAGGGGTATAACAAATGAAAAAGCTTGTTGTAATGATAATAGCAGTATTGTTGTCAGGATGTGCGGATGATTCTTCCGTACACTCTGACAAAAAAATATTAAGTTGTGAAGCTTCAAAAGCCTGTAGTACAGCATTAGAATATGCCACATATCAGAATCAGGGAGCAACTGATAAAGCTTTTGAGATGGAAATAGATAATGGGAATGGAAGAAGTTATAGCAAAATAGAGGACGCCAAAAAAAATATTGCTTCAGATTATGAAGTAATTAAGGATAAGAAAATTGAAAATTATATTGTTTTAGAATATGAAGTGATTACGGATAAGAAATTTGTTTATCGGATTGAGTTTAAAGATATTCGTACACAAGAGAATAAAATTTTAGATTTAAAGGTAGAAAAACAAGGAAGTAAATATATGGTTGAACGGTATTATAGATTTGTTCCGAATTCTGCGATTACTAGAGGAGATAAAATAGTTCCTTATACAAAGTATTATGCTAAAGGCATGAGTCAGCAAATGAAAGAAGAATTAGAGCCGAAACCAATTGAAAAAGAATAAGAGGTGTAGCTATGAAAAAGTGGTTTCCATTTCTGTTTTCTGGGATTTTGATAATGTTTATCATATGTTTTATGTCCTTTAATATTCCTAGTGTATCAGCTGAAGCTCCTAATGTAATGGATGAGTTAACCCCTAAAAGTAATTTGCCTGAAACTTCGGCTCCGATTGTAAAATATAATGAATATCCAATTGATCATTATGAATTAGATATTTATATAGAGACAAAAAAAAAGGAAGAAGGTATTTTAGATAAAATTAACATTTTTAAACTTGAAGAAAAAGCATATAACCAAATTCAAACAATGCAATATGAGTTGTTAAATGGAATATGGTATGCGTATTTAGTTACGGTGAACTTTGGGATTTATCTTATGGAACAAGCATTTACCTTTGATTTGGTTGGCGCCACATTAGAGTATGTGTCAGCTTTTATTTCACAGATCGGTGGAAAGTCAGGAGTTGGACAGTTTCTATCGTTTATGTTGATTTTAACAGCTGGATGGTTAGTGTATTCATTTGCGAAACGTGAAATTCGAAATACTTTCACAAGTCTAATTGTAGCAGCCCTTTTATCAGCATTTTTCACTGTTTACGTTCAAAATAGTGATTCAGTAATTCGAGAGCTAAATGGTACAGCAAATACTATTTCAAATACTATCCTGTCTTCTTCCACATACTCGTTGGATGAATCAAAATCAAATACAGAACGAACCCCAACAGATAACGAGATACTAAGAGAGTCGCAATATAAAGATGCCCAATCAGCAAAATATGGCTTATCACGTATTCGTAACTTAATGCATGACCTTCTAATTGTGAAACCATATCTTATGTTGGAATTTGGTACAACTAATTTAGCGGTTATTGGTGGGGCGAAAAATAAAAATGAGTATAACAATCAGAATATAGATGCTGGAAAAGAAAAAGTGAAATCGCTATTAAAAGGAAAACCAAATAGCAAAGAACGAGAAGAATTTGTAGAAAAGAATGTGAAAGATTCACTTTTTTTACCAGAAAATACTACTCAACGTATTGTATTAGCTTTCTTAGTATGGATTCCAGCTATCGTCATTTTAGCTATGGTTGGCTATCTATCTGTGTTAACACAAATTTTCGGTATTGCATTTTTAATTACTGCTATATTGGGTGTGTTTATTTTACTATTAGGAATCTTCCCTGCTTGGAGAAGTTATGTAAAACAGTGGGGAGGAAAGCTAATTACATTTTTAGCAATGCGTGTAGTTTATACATTTTTGCTAATCTTGATGTTTAGTTTTACAAACATAGCGTATAAAGTAGCGGAAGGGAATTTTTGGTCATACGGCCAGACAGTGATAGCAATTTTAATTATCTATGCAACAGCATTCTTTTTCCAGAAAAAATTATTTGGTTATACATTGTATCGTAAACACAAAGATCAGCAAAAAAATGTTACACAAGAACGGGTTAATGAATTTAGAAATAAACGAAGACAAGAAGAACAACAACGTGGGTATGGTACAGGTGGTGGTTATTCGCCAGCGTATGCCACTAGTACTGGTGGATCTAATGGATCACAAAGTCCAAGGGCTACAAATGCTCATGACCAACGTCGTGTTTCTAGAGTACAAGATTTAATGCAAAAACAAAATCAGAATTCACAAGTGGCTCCTTTAAAGAAAAATAAAAACAATACATCCCCTTCAAGTGAATCTGCTTCAAGAAAACCAGTATTAATGAAAAATAAACAGCAAGAAATAAGTAATGCACTTATTAAAAAAGAAAATAAAGATGGGGTTAATAGTGCTCCTATCAAGAAAGGAAAGAAACAAGAACTTAACCAAAATCCACAAGATACATCTAATACAGGTGCTAATCAACTACAGAAGAAACAACAAAGCCACCATCTATCACAAGAAAATGCACCGCTGAAAAAACAGCCGAAACCACCAGGATATTATCGTCAAGATGAAAATGATTCATCCTCAAATCAAATTACTAACCAACTACAGAAGAAACAACAAAATCATTTATCACAAGAAAATGCTCCATTGAAAAAACAACCAGAAATCCAAAATAAAGAAGACCAACGTATTAATAAGTCAAATGTTATTAAGTTAACACAAAATCAAGATTCAACATTTGAAGAGCCAAAGATTGATAGAAGTCGAGAAATAGAGAAAATGAGAAGGCAGTCTAATGAGGATTCTAAAGCTGATGATCAGTAGGTGATGCTAATGAAAAAATGGTTTATAGGAATTGGAGTTTTGGGAGCTATACTTTTTATAGTTTGCTCCCTGATTTTTATTTACTTTCTTACGGGTATTCTTCAAGGAGAAGAGAAAAAAGAAGGTGCACCACCTATTAGCAGTAACGGATTGACGGTTTGTCGGCCAGGTGGTAAAACCGTGGCAGCAGAAGATTTACAGCCACATCTAGGTGGGGTTTTCAGTGGGCAAGCGCAAGCTTTTTTGAACGCTGGAACACAAAATCAAATTGATCCTGTTTTGTTAGCAGCTATTGCGAAGTTGGAGACAGGGAACGGTACCTCAAACGCTGTAAAAAACTATAACAATCCAGGTGGATTGATGGACCCAAGTAGTTCTCAAATGAAAGGGTTTATGAAATTTGGGACTTTAGAAGAGGGAATTAGTGCAATGGCACGCAATCTGTATAAAAACTATATTGGAATGGGGATTACAACGATTGATGCCATTGGTGCAAAGTATGCACCACCTGGAGCGGCAAACGATCCATTTGGCACAAATGGAATGTGGCCTAAACTTGTAACGAAGTTTGTTAGTGACATGGGTGGTTTATCTTTCAATTGTGAACCCAATAAGCCAGGAGGCGGAGGTGTCGTAGACACCGGAACAGCAAGTTCGTACGGTTTTATTAAACCAATTGCTCAAACAACAGTCACAAGTCCATTTGGACCACGGTGGGGTACAATCCACAAAGGAATTGATTATTCTTGTCAAGATGGCTCCACACCAATTGCAGCATCTAAAGGCGGGGTTGTTGAGTGGGCAAAGTTTGGTGAAGGAGGATCTGGTTTTGGGGGCTACGGGAATGTAGTAGTAATCAACCATGGAAACGGATTATGGAGCTTATATGGTCATATGTCGTCACTTACTGTTCAGGAAGGGCAAACTATTGGAGTTGGCCAACAGGTAGGTGTTTGTGGGAAAACAGGACAGGTGACAGGCCCACATTTGCACTTTGAAATTAAAACATCTTTTAAATTCGGTCAAGTAGATCCAGGACCGTATTTACCAAATTAATACAGATATTTTTGCTCGTTCTAAAACAGAATGGGCAAAAAATATCCAAAATGGATTATCAGATTGCTTTGTAACGCGATTTAGAGCGTATCCTAATATCATTAGGTGTGCAAGAAGTTGGTAAGCTTATATGGTTTGTTTAAAGTTGTTTAATTGAAAGTGGGGGATGGGAGTGTTGAATATCGTCGGTTTTGCTATAAGTTTAGTAATTATAAGTACACTTTTAACTGTGCTGATGCTTACAGTACTAAAAAAGAAGTGGGGCCATTTATTTATATTAATCTCAGTTCTTGTAATTATATTACTAATAACTTTTGACATGGAATCATTGACGGAAACAGCAGAGTATATAATTACACCAATTCAAGCAGGAGGTAGTAAATGAAACAAAAATAAAATAATTTCTAACGTTACCAAATCTTAAATTATTCTTCGGTAACGCTAGAATGTAAAGATATTGAAGAGGGGAAAAAACAACCATACAGGAGTTGAGTGTTATGGAGAACAGAAATGTTCAAATTGCAATAGTTATTGTGTTTACCCTAGCTTGCTTACTAAGTGTTGTAATGTGGGTACAAAACAAAAACCTTAGAAATACTTCTGAAAAAGAAAAACGAAAATTGACAGCTGAAATTACGATGTTAAAACAGAATAATAAAGAGCTAGAAAAACGCATTGAAATATTGAAAGAAAATACACAAGATAAAGCGCAAGGAATTGCAAAATCATTTATAGAAGCGTTGTTAAAATACGATAGCAATCAAAAGCAGAATCCTAATATGGATAAAATTAAAAAGATGGTAACAGATAAGGCAGAACAAAAGTTATTTGAATCACCTCAAGATGCACATGACAAAGCTCAAGTTCCGGGACTACATGTTATTACAAATGCTGAAGTAACAGATATGTATTATACAAAAACAGCAGATAACAAAGCAGATGTAACTGTTAAATATGATTATATTGTTGATACAAATGGCACGGTACAAAGGGAAAAACATACGATGAAACTTAATTTGTTACTAAAGGGTGATAAGGATTGGCTAGTTGAAGATTACACGTTTCAAATCAATTCTGGAACAGAGGGTCCATAAATCGAAAGGGTGATAAAATGGATTTTGCAAAATGGAAAGTGGATGCTTGGAATATTGTTAAGTCTTATATGATAAGACATTGGTTTGTTATATCAATTTCGGTCATGCTCCTGTTATCAATTTGGTTGTATAGGTTTACGTATAGTACTTTTCTTGCTGTTGTTATCTTTGGATTAACATGGATTTTGGCAGCTTTTTGTTATAACAAAAATGTAGACGAATCGTCTATTAAATTTCGTAAGAAAAAGGAAAAGTATATGATGTACACAGTTTTAAGGGTATATACAAATGATGAACATTTTAAAGAATATATGGAAAATGAAGAGTATTTTCATTCGCAAGTAGTGAGAATGGAGAATCGTTTACTGGATATGAAACAAGATTTAAGTATGCAAGTTCCGTATCATCCCTATACGGAATTTGCATACTGTTATCATTTCCTTCTTGATCAGGACAATGAAATATATCTGATTGCTGAGTATGGTGAGGAATGTATAGGATGTTAGGTATTATAATAGGTGTGTTTGTTTGGTTAGTGGTTGCGGGTGCTACATTTATCTTTTATCGCAAATTTTCATTTTCAGAAGATAAGCTATATCGAAAAAAATATGATGAGTATGGATTTTCAATTTTAATTATAGGAATAGCATGTGTGTACCTTGTAAAAAAATTATTAGCAGCCTATTTGATATTACAAGTGATTGCAACAATTATAGCTTTATGTACAGTGGGGATTGCAGCAGCCTTTTTGTTGAAACAAACTATATACGATTATAAAAATAGAAGATTCCCATTTCAACGAAGATGAAAAGCCCCCTTAAAAATCAATTTTAAGGGGGCTTTAATTTGTTTTAAATATAATAGGTGTTATTTGTAGTAAAATAGCTGTATAGGGGCGTTAAGGTGTTTAAAACGAATATTAATAGTAGCGAGGTGTAAATATGGCAAGAAGTACAGAATCGATGCCTAGAGCAGTGTATGTTTCGAAAAATGAGACGCGGTATATTGAACCTCCAGAGGCTATCTTGATGCGTCAATTGGGTAAAACTTCTGGATATACACTTTATTGTGAGAATTACTTAAAATGTGATTGTACGGCCAATGTGAAGGTAGTGAATAGAACAGGAAAACAGGCATTCTATTTAAAGTCAAATGAAGGGCATTGCCCTGATTGTTCGTATCTTTTAGATACTGTTTCGATTAAAGAACGAATAAGAAATGTACCAAAAGACAAAAAAATAGTCCTTGAAATTGACGAGAGTGATATGTTTGAGGTTAAAGAGAAAATAATAAAAACAGAAGGGAACGGAAAGCAGCCTATAGCAGAAGGTAGAGTATTAACAGTTCCAGAAAACATTATTATAAGACAGGTTGCTGGGACCAGGAACACCTACATTCGGACGGTTGGGGATCTCATTGAATTATTGAATAGTGAAGATGATGCAATGATTAAATATGCATTAAAGCAGCTATATACTACAAATATGCTTTATAGAAGAGGGAGTTATGAAGAAATATGGAATAAACGGCCAAAACATTCTTTTATTGTTGAGGGATATCTTGATCAAGGTGGATTGAATTTGTTAGAGGAAAAAGGGTATGTATATGCCTTTTCATCCTATAAAAGTAAAAGAGCGGACAATGATATTCGAATTATGTTGGTTCATAATGGAAACGGTAAAAAACGATTTCAACAAACTGTGAAGAGTTTAATTGAATGGATCGATAAAGAAGTAGAGGGCAATCGGAAGCTTGCTCTTATAAAAGGGA
>NZ_JBMDKC010000141.1:0-10693 GCF_057809515.1 Bacillus sp. FG16 | reverse complement strand
CAGTCTGAGATTAGAAGAATTATCTCATAGTGAAAGATATGAAGAACCAGTCGCACAGTTAAGATGCTTAAAAGGGATAGACACAACATCGGCAATGACTGTTCATGTGGAAATTGCAGACTTTACTCGTTTTCCCACGGCTAAAGCATTTATGGCTTATGTAGGATTGATCCCGAGCGAAAACTCAAGTGGAGAAAAAATCAGTCGAAGTTCGATTACAAAACAAGGAAATTCGACCGTTAGGTCTACTCTTGTAGAATGTGCAAATGCATTGGTAAAAGGAGCAATCGGATTAAAATCGAAACGAGTGAAAGCGAGACAAAAAGGGCAACGAAGTGAAGTAATTGCTTATGCGGATCAGGCTGTAGAAAGGTTACAAAGAAAATATCATCGAATGATGTATCAAGGAAAACCTAGAAATGTCGCCGTTACAGCTATCGCAAGAGAACTGGGAGGTTTTATATGGGGGTTAGAAACAGGTAAAATTCACTGAAAATAAAGAAGAAGGGATATGAAGTTGATTCATTCATAGTTAGAGACCAAAGGTATCAATTGATGGCATAGATGAGCTTCAGAGATAGTGAATTCCAGGTCTGGCTATCTATGACTCACCTCTTCTGGCACAGTTGAAATTCTGATAAACAAGCTATTTATTAGAATGTGAAAAGATGTGATCCACGCAGTGAGATTATAAGAGCCTAACGACGGACCATTAACCTGAGGTAACCAATCCACGAATAACAGAGTGGTTAACTGTCGATAGATCTTATTTCTGAAGCTTTTGTATGCCATCAAGAAAATATTATGGGCAAAGAAACTATTGACAAAGGTCACTTCATAACAGGTGATGAATGTGTCTGTACTACATTTTTTGAAGAGAAAGAAAAAGAAAGAAGAGAAAAAAGAAAAGAAACAAATCAATAAAGAAGTAGTTTCCCAGATTCAACCGCAAGGGGGCATTCACTTTAAAGAACTATATGTGCAAGGTGGAGATGGATTACAAACTTGTATTCATGTATACGGGTATCAAACGACAGTAAATGACTTTTGGTTAGAGCCTATCATGAATATGCCGAATGTCATTACAACGTTAGATATTATAAGTGACAGCCGAAAAGTAGTGATTGAATCCATTAATAAATCAATGGCAGAACAAAGCGTTCGATATGCGAACGCAAAAGAAAATATTGAACGAATTGAAGCGGAACAACAGTTTCAAGAGTTGGAACGGTTGTATCAACAAGTATCAAAAGGAGAGGTGCTGAAACGAGTTCACTTACGTATCTATATCTCCGCACGAACAATGGCAGAGCTTGAAAAACAAGCAAAAGAAGTCATGGAAACTCTAGAATCTTATAACTTCAGAGGTGCCATTTTCTTAAATGAACAAGAACATGAATGGGCTTCCCTCACATCAAGTTTTGAAATGCAAAAGCAATATATTAATAAACGAAATGGAAAAGAAGTACCGGCTCTTTCTTTAGCCGGAGGCTTCCCGTTCCACTTTACATTTCTAAATGATCCATACGGTATTTACTATGGCACTACCAAAACAAAGGGGAGTGTCATTTTTGATTTGTTTCATAAAGATGCACAGCGAAAAAGTTATAATGCGGTTGTAATCGGAAAAATGGGAGCTGGTAAGTCAACCTTGCTGAAAAAAATCATGAGTGATTATGCGATGAAGGGTTATAAAATCAGGGGATTTGATATTACAGGTGAGTTTGAAGATATTGTGCATGAATATAATGGGAAGCAGATCGCACTGGATGGGTCACAAGGAAAAATTAATCCGCTTCAAGTGTATAAGACGGCTGAAACAGAAGAAGGTTCATTTACCCAGCATTTATCTAAAATGAGTATCTTTTATCGCTTTATTGCGCCAGAAGCAAAAGATGATGAAATTAAGGAGTATGAGAATTTACTGCGCAAAATGTATGTAGCTAAGAAATTATGGAGTGATGAATCGAAAGCTGTCAATCATATTACGAGTTTACCAGCAAGTGAATATCCGATTTTCTCCGATTATTTACATTTTGTTCGTACAGAATTATACGAAGATATAAAGAAAGGAATCTACCGTTCTAATGTGAGTCCGACTCGTAAGGAACGCTTAGAACTGATTGAATTAAATCTGATCAATTTAGTAGATAATTATGGACATTTATTTAACGGTATTTCCACGATAGAAGATTTCTCGAAAGAGCAAATCGTCTTTTTTTCATTACGCCATCTTATGAGTTTAAAAGAAGAAATCTATCAAGCACAGATTTTCAGTGTGATGAACTTAATGTGGGATGAGATGTTAGAAAACGGAAAACCGCAGTGGAAGGCGTTTGATAGAAAGGAATTAAAGTTTGAAGACGTAATGCGTTTTCTCATTATCATGGACGAAGCGCATCATCTGATAAATACGAGTGAACGTAGTCAACATGCGGTGGATTTCACGATTAAGTTTAGCCGAGAAGCACGTAAATATTTTGCAGGGATTGTATTTGCAAGTCATTCTATCCGAGATTTTGTACCAGAGGATGCAAGTGTAGCAGCCGTAGAAAAAATTAAGACACTCTTTGAACTTACGCAGTACAAATTTATTATGCAACAAGATAGCAACAATCTAGACATGTTACGGCGAGTATTTGCGGGACAAATCAGTACAAGTGAACTGAATGAAATACCTTTTTTACCAACAGGAGATGTACTTTTATGTATTAGTGCCGTCAAGAATATTTTATTTAAAGTCGATGTGACAGAAGAAGAGTTAGCGTTATTTGGAGGAGGGGCATAATTCATGCATCTTGTACTAAAAATCATCCCGAAAAAGTGGTTGATTATGATCGCTCTGAGTCTACTTTTTCTCCTTGGAACAATTCTTTTAGGGGCTACAATGACACTTATTGGTGGAATGGAAGGAAATAAAAAGCAAGGGGATATTACATACCCACAGGGTGGTATAGGGACGGCAAATGTTTCGGCAGAAGTGTTGAAATGGGAGCCGACAATTCGGAAGTATGCCCAGCAATTCGGCGTTGAGGCATTTGTCCCATTAATGCTGAGTCAAATGATGCAAGAGAGCGGGGGACGAGGACTCGATCCGATGCAAAGCTCCGAAGGAGCTTTCAATACAAAGTACTGTAAAGGGCCCAATTGTATTACAGATCCAGACTACTCTATTTGGGCTGGTGTTCAAGAATTTAAGCATGCAATTGAGAGAGCAGGTGTAACGGGACCAGGTGATATGGATCACATTAAAACCGCTTTACAAGCCTACAACTTTGGAACAGGATTCTTCAATTTTATTGTCAATCATGGTGGTAAATACACAAAAGAATTAGCCATTCAGTTTTCCGCAGAGCAATATCAAAAGGTAAAACATACAGGGATGTATCGTTGTGTACGACCGGAGATGATACCCTATGGGGCTTGCTATGGCGACGCGCTTTATGTTGATGCCGTGTTGAAATATTATACGCCTGGTGTGCCTGTTAACGGCGGTGGTGGTGCCGTAGGAGGCGGTTCTTCCGGCTCGCAAGTTGCCGATGTTGGGCGTCAATGGATAGGACGTTCTACCTATGTATTTGGAGGAGGACGGAACACAAATGACATCGCAAGAGGCATCTTTGATTGTAGTAGTTTTGTACGCTGGGCATTCGAACAAGTAGGAATGAATGTAAGTCCAATGGGGGCTGTAAGTACAGAAACCTTGAATAAAATTGGTACACAGATTTCACCAATGGAAATGAAAGCTGGCGATGTGATTTTCTTTGATACGTATAAACATGACGGTCATGTTGGACTTGTAATTGACCAGAATACTTTCATTGGCTGTCAAACAAATAAAGGGGTTTCAATCGAAACTTTATCAAATCCATACTGGAGTAAAGTATTTAAAGGACATGTGAGAAGGTTCTAAAAATAGTAAGAAATTAAAAAGGGGAGAGATTTTTATGACAAATAAAATACATGTATGTGAGGACGCATTATTTCAAAAAGTGATAACACCTCCGTTAGAAGAATTTCAAGATTATAAAATTAAACCAGCAAATTATATGATTCAAGACGTTGGTGAGAACTTTCTTTTGCATAGAGAATTGAGTGAAGGTGAATCTTCACAGTCAGAAGAAATGATGTCTCGTTATGAAGGAAAGAGTTACGTGTTTTTGTATAATTTCCCTTCGGAAGAAGAAGCTTTGCAGGCAATTCATTCCTATTGGAATGCAATAAAACAGCTCAACTCATTTGAAAAATAGGAGGGAGAAAAATGACAGGAGAAAAAAACAAAGATAACAGAAAAATTTGGTTTGTAACGCTTGCGATTGTGATTGCAGGCGTTACTTTTTTAAACATCTTTCTGTACGCTCGTAATGATGAAACAGGAGATGTAAAACGATTAAAAGTTCAAAATCAGGTGTTGCAAACTGAAAATGAAGAGCTCAAAAAGAAAGTGAAGGAAACACTTCCTTCGGAACAGGAACAAGAGCGACAATCCTATCTTTCAACGGTAGAAAAGTTTATTCAGTTGTCGTTTCATCGAGAAAAACAAGGATATGAGGAGCGAAGAGCTCAAGCAAAAAAACTGATGAAGGACGAAATATTTCAACTCTTTTATCCAACGGATACATTCGAAATGGATGATACCTATGTATCTAAACCATCTGATATGAAGTTATATTTACAAGCCTATATAATTGGAGCTTCTCAGGTAGAAATCATTGCGGAATTTCAAAATACATTGACCATTGGAGCGCAAGGGAAAACGGATAAAACAAAAAATGTGATGAAAGTGACTGTACAAAAAAATCAAGAGAATTGGCAAGTAACTAATGTAGAAGAATTAACAGTTCAAATTATTCCATCTTAAAAAAGTGAGGTGCTAGGTACATGGAAGTTGTGAACAATGGTGTGAATTTGAGACGAAAAAAATCATGGATATATGGTTTGATTGTAGGGTTTATGTTGGTCGGTTTTTTCTTGTTCTTTACCTCGAAATTATATGTACCTTACGAAGAACCGGTTTATCATACAGAACTAAAAAAGCCGGTTGCGTTATTTGGAAGTCGAACAATGACAGTGGAAAGAAGAGCGTATGATCCAGCTTCTCATACAATAGAAATGTTCCTTCATGTAGAGGGAGGAGATGGCGAGCAATATCAGTTTCAAGCGCAAGAAAAAGCAAATCCAAATCTTCAATTACCGGTGAAAGTTGTGTATCAGGATGATGAAAATCTTGTTGTACAAGTGAAAGAATTATCTCCAAAATGGCAAGCAGTTGCGCTTGATGTATTTGAAAAAAATAATCGAGATGTGACGCTAGAGACAAAGCAAAAGACGGAAGAAGAAAAAGAAGTTTCAAAAGAAGATGACAAGCAAACGTTCTTAAAATCATTCTTCTCCGATCAAAACAAAACAGATGTAGAAGAAGGGATTTCACAAAAAAGTAAAGGCTCTTATGCGAAAGTATTCATTGGTATCGAGCAAAAAACATTAAAAGAAAAAGTAAAACAATACGATGCAATGATGAAACAAGAAACATCTAAACAAACACAGTGGCAAGAGAAAATCACAGAATGGAAGAATGACGCTAAGTATCAAACGGAAACGGAAAAGATGGAAAATGATGCGAAAATCAATTCAAAAGAAACGAATATTAAGCAATCAAAAGACAAGGTTGAACTATACAAATGGGAGCAAGGGCAGGTCAAAGAAAAGATAAAAAAATTAGATGAGAAGGCAAAAGATGCGGAGCAGTTATGAAAAAAGTTGGGTCGACCATGACTCGACTTTCTTTATTTATGACTCCACCTCGAGTCAACCTATGCAGAAAAGTGGGTCGACCGTGACTCAACTAAAGGGGAATTTGAGTCGACCTCGACTCGACTTTTCGGAGTTCTTCTTGTTCCCACGGTTTCGCTAGGCTTTGCCTAGCTTCACACCCTAGGTGGGAACAAAAACCCCTTATGCTCTTCTTCTCTCTCTTTTTGAGTGGAGAACCCAAATATAGAGGAGGAATTGAAAATGGAGATCAGAGTGCGCAACATGAATCCAGTTGCGGTAAAACGAATTGATGAAATCGCAAAAGCAAAAGGGCTTTCAAGAGATAAATTCTTGCAAGGTCAATTGGAAACTTTAGCTTTCTATCGAGAACAACAAAATCGTGAATTGTATCTTCAACAGCTGCTCGAAAAAAATATCTATGCGATGGAAAGTTGTTTCGAAGCTGTAAAGGAGATGAATGCATTTTTAAAGCTCATGACAGAGGATGAAGAGGCATGAGTGTTTCAACAAGTCCTATGCAAGCGAAAGTGACGCCAGGGGTTGTAACAGTCTCTAAATTTGTGACAGCAGATGGAGAAAGTTTTCAAGATTATGTGGAGTATATTGACAGAGAAGAAGCAAAAAAAGAAGGGCAAGCACACAAAAGAATGTTTTCTCTGTATCAAGATTACATGGGGGATTCTGAAAAGACGTCCGCTTTATTTACAGAACAGAGTAACAGTTTGAATAAAAAGGAAAAGAAAGACCTAAAAAAGATGTTTCAGCTCGCCCAAAAGAATAACAGTATCATGTGGCAAGATGTGATTACATTTGATAATCAATGGCTTGCAGAACATGGCATATATGACCCGAAAACACGTATAGTTGATGATAAAAAATTGATGGATGTTACTCGCTTATCCATGAAAGAAATGTTGAAAAGAGAACGATTAGAACATACAGCAGTTTGGTCAGGAGCGATTCATTATAATACGGATAACATTCATATTCATATCGCAACAGTGGAGCCATATCCAACGAGAGACCGTGGCAAGAGAAAACAAACAACATTAGATGCGATGAAAGCGAAAGTGGCTCAAAATATTATGGATCGTGGGCAAGAACAAAAACAGATTAACGATTTGATTCGAAAGAATATGGTTGATAAAAAGAAAGATGATTCCACATTGAAGTGGCGCAATCGAGAGTTGAAACCATTATTCCAGTTCATTTATAAACGTTTACCGGAAGATAAAAGGCAATGGCAATACAGTTACAGTACATTGCGTCCTCTTCGTCCTCATCTTGATGCATTGACGCAAAAATATATTGAGAAGCATCATAAAGAAGATTATAAACAGTTTCTTCAAAAGTTAGATAAAGAGGTGGATGTATTAAAGAGAGCATATGGAGAAGGTTCTGGTGATAAGAAACGATATGAAAATTATAAGGAAAATAAAATAGAAGAGCTTCACAAGCGAATGGGAAACGCATTTTTACAAGAGATGAAAGCGTACGATAAGGAACGACAGCGCATTGATAAAATGTTAGACCGAAAGCCTAGAGAGCGAAAGAACTTTCAGCAAAATGTTTCGATGCAATATGCACTCAAAAAGATGGAGGGCGCATTTAAAAGTGAATATGAAAGTTGGAAAAACCAACGTTATTATGAGCGTCTTCAGAGGGACATCCAACAGCAAAATGAGAGGGGATATGAACGATGAAAGAAAATGAGGTAAAGCGGTTATTTACGATTGATGAAGAAACAGATCATTACTTTAGGGCTTATATGGAGGAACATCAAATTCGCTACAATGGGGTAGCACTTGCCAAAATGTGTAGAGATCATGAACAAGCAAAACAACAAGAATGGTCGCTTCGATATATTACGGAAGTTGTGACAAAACATCTTCATGAAGTATTAAAAGAAGAGCTGACAAAAATCCGACTTGGTACAAATAGTACAGATAAAAATACACAAATGTTGCTTGAGTTTATGAATGGTATTTATGAACATGAAAATTATCAAGGAGTTTGTACAACTGATATCGCAGAAACAGAAGCGACAAAGCATATAAGAAAAGTAGTGGAGGATAGAATTGCACATAAAAGACAAAAGAAGATAGATCATCAGGCGTCCAGAGGACAAAAGGAAACAGTATTTGTACCTGTTGATGAAATCAATTGATAAGGGAGTGAATGAGAGATGGGATCTTCAGGAATTGAACCAATTGTAACCGTGCCGAATTCATTAGGTATGGTTGCTGTTTTTCTGTTAATCATTTGTGCAGGATTAATCAGCATGTTAATCATTGAAAAGAAATGGAAACAACTTGTTCATTTATTGGTGGTAACTACTCAGCCACTTGTCGGCGTCTTTTTTATTTTACTAGTTTCATATGCCCTCTATCTGTAAATACTGAGTATATCAAACAGTGTGGAGGTGATAGTATGGTCGATCGAAAAGTCATTTTAACGGCATATAAAAAAGGTCCTGAAGCTGTTATTTCTTTATTTGAAGAAACATTCTCTAAATCTGAAAGACGTATAGAAGAATTAGAAAATCGTTCAAAAAAAAACTCCAAAAATAGTCATAAACCGCCTTCTACAGATGGTTTGTGTAAACCGATTACCAAAAGTTTGCGTAAACCGTCTAATCGTCAAACAGGTGGCCAGTTGGGCCATAAAGGACATACTCTTGGTTTGACAACGGCTCCAGACCATACAATTACCCATTCTCCTACGCATTGTACGTGTTGTAACACGTCCTTACACAACGAACCTGTGAAAGGATACCGCATTCGCCAAGTATATGATTTACCACCTATCCAGATAGAAGTAACGGAACACAAAGTAGAACAAAAAGAATGCCCTCATTGTCATACTATCCAAGAATCCCAGTTTCCCTCTACAGTGTCTCGTTCTGTACAATATGGTCCGCATATAAAAAGACTGATTCCTTATTTAACACATTATCAGTGTATTTCTTTGCAACGAACAAAAGAATTCTTTCAAGACTGTTTTAGCCATTCTATCAGCGAAGGAACCCTAGTCAATCATACAAAAGCTTTCGCTTCTCAACTGCAGCCTTTTGTACAGGAAGCCAAAGAAAAGATTCTTCAGTCTTCGGTTGTTCATTTTGATGAAACCGGTATGCGAGTAGAAGGTAAAACACACTGGTTACATACTGCGAGTACACGAGGCCACTGAAAAAGTGGCCATTCAGTAAAAAAAGATATATTTCTTCATAATCTGAGGAAAATATGCCTTTTTTACTGTATACTTATCGTATCAATCTAAGACGGGTGAAGCGTATGATACAACATCAACAATCAATGGTTTTTAGTCCTTATACGGATATTTATGAATTAGTTGTTCCAAAGGGTAATCTTTTACGAAAAATTAACGATTTAATCGACTTTTCTTTTGTTTATGATGAGCTTAAAAATAAATATTGTCATGATAATGGTCGAAATGCTATCGATCCTGTTCGTATGTTCAAATATTTATTATTAAAGACGATTTATGACTTATCTGACGTCGATGTAGTTGAGCGTTCAAAATATGATATGTCTTTTAAATATTTTCTTTATATGGCTCCGGAGGAGCATGTAATTGAACCCAGCTCTTTAACTAAATTTCGAAAACTTCGTTTAGAGGATATTTCTCTTTTGGATATGCTTATCAATAAAACTGTGGAAATTGCCATTGAGAAGAAAATCATTAAAAGTACTTCTATTATCGTTGATTCCACTCATACAAAATCCCGATATAATCAAAAATCACCAAAAGAAATCCTAGTGGGTCGCTCCAAAAAGCTAAGAAAAGCAGTTTATAAGATAGATGAAAACATGAAAAATAAATTTCCGACTAAAAATACAACAGATATCCTTGAAGAAGAGATCTACTATTGCCAACAACTGATTGAAGTAATTGAAAAAGAAAATACACTTTCTCAGTATCCAAAGATAAAGGAAAGTTTGAACCTTTTAAAAGAAACAGTTGCTGATGACATAGAGCATCTACAGATATCCAAAGACCAGGATGCAAAAATCGGGCATAAAACTGTGGATTCTTCTTTTTTTGGATACAAAACACATATCGCTATGAATGAGGAACGGATTATCACCGCCGCCACAATCACCTCTGGTGAAAAGAATGACGGGAAACAATTAGAGACTCTCATTGAAAAAAGTATCGAAGCAGGTATGGGCGTTGAGTCTGTCATTGGTGATGCAGCTTATTCAGAAAAAGGAAATATTACCTATGCAAATAAGAATACAATTAAATTAGTAGCTAAATTAAACCCTACTGTGACACATGGTATTCGTAAGAAAGAAGATGAGTTTGAATTTAATAAAGATGCTGGAATGTATGTGTGTAAGGCAGGCCATATGGCCATAAGAAAGGCTCGTCGCGGCAAAAAGTGGGTAAGTAAAAACCAGAGGGATACATACTATTTTGATGTGAAAAAATGTAAACACTGTCCATTTAAAGAGGGTGCTATAAAGAAGGCGCTAAAAGTAAGACTTATTCTGTAAGTATTAAATCAAATGAACATATAGAACAAGCCAAATTTCAAGAAACCGACTATTTTAAGGAGAAAGCGAGAGAACGTTATAAAATAGAGGCTAAAAATAGTGAATTAAAACACAGACACGGGTATAATATTGCAAAATCCTCGGGTCTCATTGGCATGCAATTACAAGGGGCTATGGCTATTTTTACAGTAAATCTGAAAAGAATATTGAAATTAATTGATTAAAATAGAGAGCCCAGGGACTCTATTTTACGTGAAAAAGGACTCTATTATTCATATTTTGAATGTTGGAGTCCTTTTTTTATTTAACTCTTTCAAAAATCCGAAGGATTTTCAGTGGCCTCCGAGTACACCAGAGGTGACACTACAACATATTCATGAAAAACGTGGAAAAGAAGC
>NZ_JBMDKC010000140.1:0-11312 GCF_057809515.1 Bacillus sp. FG16 | reverse complement strand
TCGCATTTAAGAAAGAAATCAATAAGTCCTCTTGTCCTTGTACCCCAAATAATTGTTTGAAAGCATAATCGACTCGCAAATTCACTAAAGGTTGCGTCATAAAGTGAGTCACCTTTCTTATTTCATATTCTATATGTTTTTTGTTATTCCCCTTTTTAGAGGGAATGGGCAAAGAAGATATATATCTATTGTAGCTGAAAAAGGAGAGAAGAAGCAACCTTTGTTGTTTTTTTGATGGTGTGTTTTATTTTTCATTACGGTACGTGAAATTTTATAAACCACTTGTATATGCACTTATTCTCACTGATTTTTTACTACCCATCTTTTCATCCCCTTATCTAATCGTATGGACGCTTTTTATCACCCTCGGCTAATAAATCGGATCTAATTATCATTTATTGGGTAGTATTCAAGTGAACAGAACATGATCCTGTACCTCCTGAATTACATGTGAATCGTCAAATGGGCCGAACAGTAATACACCGCTCGTTGCTTCAACTCTTCGTACGTGCATAATCTTTGTTTCTCAAATAATTTCGGATGTTTCTGTCTATAGTATTGGAACAATTCTTCTCCATTATTTCGTATACGATACCGACGCGTTTCTCTAATTGTACCTGGGATTTCTTCCGGATCAAATTGTCCTAGCATTTGTAACGCTTGTGAAGAGGGAATTTCTTTCCCTGTCACATAGGCATGGATAAAAATGAGTTCTTTTATTGTGATATGCGTGTCATATAAATTTCCACCCATAGAAGAACCCCTCTCCTCGTTTTATTTTGTATCCGAACATAACTTCAGGTACACAAAAGCGCGCTATTCAGCCCATCAGTACGTAAAGCGCTTGTTTCACTTTTTCATCGCCCACTCGATAAAACACTTCTGTTCCTTTGCGTTCATGTAATAATACTTTATGATTTCTCATTTTATGGAGATGTTGTGAAACCGTAGATTGCGGTAATTTTAAAACCTGTTGCAATGCAGACACATTTAATGCTTTTTTCTCTACTAATTGATGTACAATTTGTAAACGAGTAGGATGTGCCAATACCCTCAATATTTCCGCACTTCGTTCTAGTTCAAGATCGTTTAGTTCCATGTAAAAGACATTTGTCACCTTATTCCCCCCTCCTTTTTCCAGTTTTTCAAGATACCCACACAGAAACTATCCTGCACCGTTCTCTTTTTCTCCTTATAAGCATATGACAACCATATAAACGTTCGTTTATGTGAAATTTGATGTAATTTCCTTTTTAGGATGTTTTTGCCCATCCCCCGAAAAGGGGTATTAAGACAAAATATTCCATATTAGTTGTGGACGAATTTAGGATTCAGTCTTAGTTGTTCGATTTGTAACATAAACGTTCGTTTTTGTTACGGTTTCTATTTGAAAATATGAAATGTCTTAACTGTTGAATTGGCCGTAACAAAATACTGTACCAACAATAATTCGTTACAATATAAAAATGCTACCTTTTTGTTACGTTGGTTGTCTATTAATTGGTAGTTTCTGTCTTATTCCCCTTTTTCGGGGGATGGGCAAAGAAACCCTTTTACGATTATTTTCAAATTCCGTCTCCAGTTTTCGGTACCATTTCCCTTTTTTCTTCGAATAATAGATTTTCACTTCTTGATATGGAATCCAAATTCCCCGTTCATGTATTTGTTCCATAACCGCTTCTAGTATATATTCTTCTTCATGCGGTTTTGGTTTTCGGAGAAACCTCTCGATAAAAAGTCGATACTCCGATTGTAACCAGCCTGCAATCAGATCCTTTTATATTTGTTTTAATTGTGGCCATTTTTTATTGGTTTGGAGAATCTGTCCATCTACTTGTATGTGATTTTTCATACGTCTCCTCCATATTAAATTCATTTCTTTATCTTTTCATATCTATTTTACCATATCCCATCTGAATTAGGGACAGCAAAAAGGCATCTTCCCCAGTGAAGATGCCTTTTTCATGTAACTTTCTCTAGATGTCAATAACATTATAGGTAACTTATTCAGAAATATACTACATAGTTGTATGTTAACAAATTAGACGTGTTATTCTTCACAAACACAGCTATTCGATATGCTACGAAAGTTGCTGGTTCTACCACCCGATCCTTCACAACAATCTTGCTTGTGCCAGCGAAGAATCACGAACACGCTTTCGGATTATAAAGTCTACCTCTCATTTTGTCAATAGCAGACAAATAACAAAAATATAAACAATAAAATAGTATACACATTTCAATTATAGGATTCATACCCAACCATTTTTATAAATTCGTTGCATATTTCGCAAGACGATCCGCTAAATCATTGTATTCATTACCACTATGAGCCTTTACTTTTACAAATTGTATTTTAATATTCCGCATGTATTTTTGCATAAAATCTTGATACTCTTGTGTTTGAGGATTTTTAGCTCTCCAAGCTTGTGTTGCGAAATTTTCAATACCTGTATAGTCATAGTACAAAATCATGTGTTTCCATCCATTCGCTAAAGCCAATTCTACCGCACGTCTTGCACCCATGAGCTCAGCACCTACATTATGGGTAGCTGTTACATCTGAGTAAGGATAGGCACTGAAATCTTTTAAATACACTTGATTTTGAACAATCATGACTAAGCCATATCCTGCAATTTTTCGCTTCATGTTATAACTTCCATCAATATAAACTTCTACGCTGGCTTCTTGAGAAACACCTGAGGAATGTAATTTTGTTGGCTGTTCTTTTATCTTTGGAGAAGGAGGAGGTACCTGGTGCTTTTTATTGTGCATGAGAGTAGATGACAAATATTGTTGCGCTTCTTTTTTAGAAGGAAAAGAGCGGTACTGAGCACCTGAATACCCTTTCACATGCGCCTCACATTCTTTCCAGGAATAAAAAATACCAGTTTTCCTCCCTTTTCGCACAGCATATACTTTCTTTTTCATCCCTCTCCCCCTATTTCACTTCTAACGTGCGCTGATTCATTACTTCAATTAGAATATCTGTAATGAACCTCGCATTTTTGTTTGTAACTCTCATCTCTCTTTATATAATAGTATCATATTTTAGACAATTTAATTTTTTATGTATACATTTCTTCAAATCGTTATCCTAAAGGTAAGGTATACGCTTCATTAGAACAAAGAAAGAAACAGAGAAGATTTAAATGTATACTGAATTTGGATGTTGAATATTTTAATAACTATTACAGTACGTGAAATTATAGATGTGAACATGGAATAACTATTTACACCTTTCCTGTAAATCCGGCTCCTTTGTGATATCATTCCCTTATAATAAATGAATCGAAAGGAATGAAAGAATGTATGGAGAATCAACCAAATTGGCAACCTATCCAAAACCTGCCTATCATTGCAAATCTAATAGATGGGCAATCTTCAGATGCTAAAGAACAATATGTAAATCTTTTAGAAGCCCTTAGCAAACCTCATGTGTTAAATGATGCAATAATTCAGCGCACCATCCATGTTTACACAGAACAACTTGAATTTGTATGGATAGTTGAAGAACAGCTTTCCAAATGGAAAAAAGAAGAGCGTTTAACACCTATCGAGCAAAGTGAAATTGAACGTCTTCAAGGACAAGTGCAACAGTTACACAGTATTTTAACCGATATTTTAACTATAACAGAAAAATTAAAAGACGGAACCTATGAAAAAGTAATGGCAAAAAGTGATTTGCAACTTGGAATAGAATCTTTGCAAAAGATTAAACGATCCGATTATTGAGAAGAAATGCTTACACAAAAACGGAGTCTCCGCCTGAAGAAAGGTTGGTTGTGACAATTTGATCTCGAAACCGTGCAACTTTACCACTTCCGTAATTCACATCTACGGTCGCGTTTACCGCAGTGATGACTCCATGTGTATACCTTTTAGAACTGTCGGATTTTAATAGATTATTAGAACCTAAAGGTTTTATTATACACATTTGGAACGTATCCATAATTCTGATACCTTTAGGTTCTTTTTCCTGTTATAATATTATTATGTTAATAAGATGTAAGGAGATTCATACAGAATGAATAACAGAAAATTCGGATATATACGAGTGAGTAGTAAAGATCAAAATGAAGGTAGACAAATAGAAGCGATGCGAAAAATCGGAATTGATGAAAGGGATATTTTTATTGACAAACAATCCGGAAAAGATTTTTTTCGTAGAAACTATCAACTTGTTAAAATGATGTTGCGAGAAGGAGATATTTTATATGTACAATCACTTGATCGTTTTGGTAGGAATAAAGAAGCAATTTTAAATGAATGGAAAGATATCACCAAAAATATAAAAGCACATATTGTCATTACAGATATGCCTTTATTAGACACAACCAAATATAAAGATAATTTGGGCAATCTGATTACCGATCTTGTACTTCAAATTCTTTCCTGGTTAGCAGAAGAAGAGCGTACCAAAATTAAAACACGTCAAAGAGAAGGAATTGATTTAGCTAAAAAACAAGGAAAACACCTTGGTAGACCCAAAGCAGAAATTACACCTGCATTTATCACTGCATATGATATATGGAAAACTGGAGAAATTACAGCAGTGGAAGCAATAGAGAAAGCGAATGTACCAAAAACTACATTTTATCGCCTAGTTCAAAAATATGAAGCTCAACTAACAAAATAATTGATAGGTGAGAAGAAATATCCAGTTTGTACTTGGCATAGATATTCTATTGGGTTATCTCCTCGTCGGGATAATCATTGCATGTATAGTTTGTTATCTCGAATGTAGAGAGTAACTTTCTCAATACCAATATATATAATTTCATGTAAAATAAATGTGCTAACACTTATACTAACTTTTTATAACTTTCTCCTAAACACCGCAAGCCCCACTTGTGGTGTTTATTTTATATAAAAAAGAGAAAAAATTTTCCGATACGATGAGCTTTACTACTGTGAATGTAATTATCATCCTAATTTATCTCCTTATTTGAATCCTCTTTTTTTCTCTTTACCATATACGTAACAACACGTTTTGAAATATGCATTTTTGCATATTACTGTTTTGAATATCTCTATAAAACCAACCTACAAATTACAAATCAATTTATTGAGGCAATATCAAGAATAGCAATCCGGAAAAGTTACAACTGTCGGAGCAATGAGAAAATACGATATAAAACGTTCTTCTTTTTATAAAATAATAAAAGTATAGCAAGCATAAGAGAAAACGAAACATATAGCTAAAAATGAAGATGACATGTAGAAAGATGGTAATCGAGTTTCTTTCTATTTATATAAGGATTGCACGAGGCGCTTTAGTGCATACTTTGTATTTTGAATCATCCTTGCGAAATTTGACGAATCCACAACACGTGTTAAGGGGATTCCCTTGATAGTTTTTGGGACCATTGTCCATATCAAACTCTTTGTTAGGCTTCTCGTACAATAAAAGGAAGAGAAAACATTTATGCTATATACAAACAAAAGAGAAGTCACATTCCAACTTCTCTTTTGCGACGTACAAGGAATTACAGCAATTATCCAGAATCTCTTAAACGTTAATGATATGTTGCAACATCACTTATGACATCACGGCTTTTAAAAGAGGAAGAGCAATTCCCCAAAGTGTGAATAGAGTAAGTGTAAGCGTCATATATATGCCCCCTTTCCTTCTAAAAGGATATTTTTTAGTATAAGTATACTTGTATTTTTTCTCAATAAAAAATAGTATCAAAATGAAAAATATGCAAAATTACATATTTAAGAGTTAAGAAAGCATCACGTATTTGCACAAAGGCGCAAGACGTACATATACCTGAGTACAGATATTTGTCCTCTTTCCTCACTTATCATAGCAAAATGATTTACATAAAATGAAGGAAGGTGTATTACTTGTTCTTATTCTACAACACCAGAATTTGTAAGTGTGACATGATAAGATGTATGAATAGAGAAATTCGGATACTGTTCTTTCCATTCTTTTTCTTGAAACGATCGATTCTCTTCTTTCCACTTCTTTCCCAATCCTAACGGATCTGTATGCAATACTTGGAATTGCTGAATCAAATATTGACTTTTTCGTTGTAAATCTTGTTCTATTGCTTGTTCTATACGTTTGACACCATGCCGTTGCTGCAAATTTTCATTACCTGTGATTTCTTGTATACGCCCTTTTATATGAACATCAATGAAGAAAGTGGGTATTCCTTTATATACTTTTAGTGTGTACTTTGGTTGAGATACAATATTTTGTATGACAATAGAATCCGAACCGTAAGAAAAGGCATGCATATCAAAAGCGTGCTTTTCTAACAAGCCTTTGAAAATAAATAAGTCCTTCGCTTTTACCTCTCCAACCATCTTTTCCCCTTTAAATAAAGCGACTCCAGTAATATGTATTTTTCCGTTTGTATGTCTCACAATGGGGAAAAATGTGTCACTTCCTTCTTGATAAAATTTAAAGCTACTGGCATGTAAATTCATATGAGGCAATACTCCTTGATCCATATTATGATTTAACAATCGATACAAATAAAGCGAAACATTTTCCGTTGTTTGATAAGGATATGTGACGAATTTTTTTACATCTCCTTCTATAATGGCAATTTGTAAGGCATGTCCAATAGAAGCTTCCCTCGTTAATACATCAATAGACGCAGACAATCCTTGCTTCGCTAATGATTGAGAAAATAATGCAACGCGTAGTTGGCCACTCACTAGCGGACGTCCCGCTTGTATATTTGCAAGTTGTTTTGCTCCTTTCATGGAATGCGCAGTACTTTGAAATATTTGTACTTTATTTCCTTTTGTGCGTTGAGGAGCAATAAACGTCATCAGTATTTGTTTTTTATATGCTTCAAATATGACCGCTTGCACAAGATTTACATCATCAATGATTGTTTTAGGGAGACATCCACTGCCTAAAAAGAATACGATGCATCCAATTAACATTCTTTTTACATATAATAATTTCATTTGATTTCACCTGTCTATCATTTTAAAACGTTACTTTTTGTACATACAAAAGACACCTAGACTTTCATATCCCCTTTTGGGTTGGTAGTATGGTAACACCTAAAATAGAATTGTATACAAATTTATTTGGGTTACAGAACCAATGCTAAAAAATAAAAATGACATATTCATCTTACTGCCACATCCATACACATCTATTTTTATAAGGAAAAAATCCATCCGTGTTTTTATCATGTACCAAAGGAGAAATATTCAAACTCTTCTTTTGGTATACTTGAATATTTTAATTTTGAGGTTTGTTGCAAAATTTCAAAAAACGAATTTCTTGTACAAAATACGGTTATCGTTTAAGAAATTCTGAATACTTGCTGTCATTCCTTGTACGTCGAACACGAGGCGTTTAGAATGTGGTTGATGAGGGCCCTTGTTTTACAAAGTTAAATATCCAAGGTGTATCTGTCTTATTTAATCTCACAATAAAGATAGTATTTCTTGTAAAATAAAATTTTTATATGCCTGTCTTCTAAACCCACAAACTGAGTCTATGAGGTTTCTTCTGTCTTCGCTTTTTCATTCAAACAATAAACAGGATTTAAATGTACACTTTTGCCTATCATAGTTTTTTGCTTATATAACCAACGAAGAACATGACAATGGTTTCTTTCGCCAAACGCATCCCTTTTCACCTCAAATACACTCTTCAGATTCACCTACAATCGACTTTTATTTATATCTAGTAATAAAATACCCTGGCGATTTAATGCGAACCCACGATGCTATAAACGCCCTTAAAATATTTTTAGGTAATTTTCGTATCATAAAAGTGCAAATAAACACCTTTTCGTTCTTAAAAAAAATAAAAGAAAGGAGGATTTCTAATAAAAGAGGATTGTATTTTTAGTATAACTCCTGTAAGGTAAGCGCATAACATACAAAACATACGTCCAGGAGTGTGATACACAATGAAACCTATTTTAAAAACCAGTATAGCTTTAATGCTGTTCTCTCTTTCTCTCATGGGATGTCAGTCACCACAAGCAAAGCCGAAACAAACATCTTCACTAACCGAACAACAAGTTATAGCAGATGCTTGGTATCAAACGGCTGGAGAAGTCAAAGCGCTCTATCATCAAGGGTATAATATCGGAAAAATGAAATTAGATGCGGCACTTACCAAAGGTACCGAGAAAAAGCCTGCCATCGTTTTAGACTTAGATGAAACAGTCGTGGATAATAGTCCGTATCAAGCCATGACAGTAAAAGAGAAAAAAGGGTTCCCTTATAAATGGGAGGAATGGATTCAACAAGCGAAGGCAGAAGCTCTCCCTGGCGCAGTTTCCTTTTTACAATATGCAAATGAAAAAGGTGTAGCAATCTACTACATTTCCAATCGCAAACAAAATCAATTAGATGCCACTTTACAGAATTTACAGAAGTTGAATATTCCGCAAGCTGATAAAGAGCATGTTTTATTACAAGGACAAGGGGAAAAAGGGAAAGAAGAGCGAAGAAAAAAAGTGGCGACAGAACATGATATTATTCTATTCTTTGGAGATAATTTATCTGATTTTACGGGATTTGATGAGAAATCTGTACAAGATAGAAATCAAGCTGTCGAAGAGATTCGCGAAGCATTTGGAGAAAAGTTTATTGTGTTCCCGAATCCGATGTACGGGGATTGGGAATCCTCTTTATATCAATATGACTTCAAAAAATCAGATGCTGAAAAAGACCAACTCCGTAAAGATGCATTGCGTGTATTTGAAGATGCAAAATAACAGAAGTATTAAGACAAACAGATACAGCTTTGCTATTATATTCTATAAGCTGTCATTTGGAAGATTGAGCGAATGCGCTCAATCTTTTTTTCTATTTTTTTCCGATTTCATGACTCAAATGCAACATATGACGAATGCACACTGCCTATCAAGGGGATTCCCTTGATGGTAAATTATTGATGTATCAACTATAGAGGGCTCTATCCCGATCTTTATATTTTAAACAAACGTTTGATTTGACATCCTTCGTACGAAATCCATATGGATTCGCTACAATTCGTCAATGTTTTTATATATTTTTTAAGAAAGGAACCTTCGTATGTATAAATCTAATTTCGTTGCTTTTTTACTATTCATGATCTCTTTTTTTTGTTACGTCATCTATGTAACCAAAAACCCGCTCTATTTGCATCCCGTCGTTTTATTATCTATTATGTTGATTACAATTATAGGTATCATTCTTTTTAGTGATTTCTATGATACAACTTATATGAAATATATACTTCTCATGGGATTGTTTCTGTATCTCATTCTTATATGTAGTACACTGCTACACATCATATGAGTGTGGGTGTACAATAACATACCAGCATTTTTTTACTTGCCTCCTAAGGATAAGTGATAAATAAAGGTTCTGTTGCAAAGTTTGAAAAAACATAAACTCATTTACAAAATATAGTTAACGTTTAAGGGAGCCTAAATAATTGCTGTGCATGCAATTAAAAAAGTCTTGCCAAATGCTACTTGTAATAGTTTAATAGATACGATTTTAGGAGATTAATAGCATTTTATGCCGCTATTATTCATCTAATTTCCAAGAAATAGAGGTGAATGTAGGGTGGCTAAACCTTTTAAAAAAAATAGTCGTTATATGGTTGGATTGGACAGTCTAAGGGGCCTAGCTATACTAGGTGTTATTTTGTATCATATTAATTTTAATTGGATGCCTGGAGGATTTTTAGGAGTTACTGTATTTTTTGTACTTTCAGGTTATTTAATTACAGATATTCTAGCCATAGAGTGGAAGAGAAATAAGAGAATTGATTTTAAAAAATTCTGGCTTAGTAGGGCAAGGAGATTGCTTCCAGGAATGCTTGTTATGCTCGTTATAACGTTGGCATGGATTACAGTTTTTCATAGCTCTTTACTTGAAAAAATGCGCGGAGATTCATTAGCGGCATTATTTTATGTTAGTAACTGGTGGTATATTTATCATAAATTATCGTACTTTGATAATTTTAACCAGCTTTCTCCATTGAATCATTTTTGGTCGTTAGCAGTTGAGGAACAATTCTACGTTGTTTGGCCGTTTATCATTAGTTTAGGGCTTTACTACATAAAAAAACAATCCCGTATGATTTTATTAATTTGTCTGGGAGCCGTTGCTTCAGCTTTAGCGATGGCAATTTTGTATGAACCTGGAGCTGATCCGAGCAGAATATATTATGGTACAGATACGAGGGCCTTTTCCTTACTTATCGGAGCGGTACTTGCCTTAGTTTGGCCAAGCAATAGGCTTGCAAATAAAATTATCCCAAAGGCGCGTTTCATTCTTGATGTAGTGGGGGGCATTGCCCTTATTATTATTTTGGTTATGTTTTGGAAGACCAATCAATATGATCCATTTCTATACAAGGGAGGAATGGTTCTCTTATCAATTGCAACAGCATTGTTAGTGGCAAATCTAGCTCATCCAGCAAGTCGTATTGCTCAATTTTTACGATTTAGACCTTTACGCTGGATAGGGATGAGATCGTATGGCATATACCTCTGGCATTATCCAATTCTTACATTGACGACTCCAAAGGTAAATGCTGAGGATTTTTCATTAATAAGAGCAATCCTTCAATTTCTTTTGATTATATTGATTGCGCAAATTTCATGGAAGTTTATTGAAAAACCAATCCGACAAGGAGCGTTCCGGAACATTCAGTTTAAGAATTTAAGAATTCAAAATGTCACTTTAGGTGTTAAGTTAGCTTTAATTTGTACATTATTCGTTTCGTCAATAGCAGTCGTAGGGTTATCAAAAGCTAGTAAGGCTAAGGAGAATTCTCAACAAGATAAGGTGGAAACAGCACAAACACAACCGGCGCCACATCCAGTTGCAGTTTGGGAAAATCCAAATCAAGTGACGTCTCAAAAACAAGGGGAATCAAGAGAAGTAAATTCTGCGCAACCTAAAAATTCACTCACAGTTACTGCGATAGGCGATTCCGTTATGATTGATATTACTCCGTATTTAAAAAATACTTTTCCTGATATTAGGATTGATGCGCAAATTGGTCGCCAGCTGTCAAAAGCGATTCCAGTAGTTGAACAGTTAAAATATGAAGGGAATTTAGGAAACTATGTCATTATTGGATTAGGTACAAATGGAGCCTTTACTACTGAGCAACTTGTCTCATTAATAAAGTTAATTGGAAACGAACGTAAAATAATATTTATTAATACGAGAGTACCACGTCCGTGGGAATCAATCGTGAATGAGAGACTGAAAGTTACGGCATCTGAATACCCGAATGTAACTCTAGTTGATTGGTATGTATATAAGTTCCGTTTAATGTTTTAACATCGATAAAAGTGTCTATACTGCTT